>CAZFFH010000048.1:0-10184 GCA_964518375.1 uncultured Actinomycetota bacterium | reverse complement strand
CTTTTATTTAGTTTTTGAACACGCATTGCACAATCCTTTCAAAGTTAGATTGTGTCTGCATTTATTTGTTTGCCAGTTTTGTTACTTTAAGTATCTCTTCTATCGTCTCAAGTTTTCTTTTGTCCTGTTTGGACTGTATTGCCTTTGTAAAGCAATTGTGAAGGTGGTTTTCCATCAAAATCTGGTGAGCGGATTTGAGCATGCTTATGACAGCAAGATTTTGCTGCATTATATCAATACAGTACTCGTTGTCCTGGACCATCTTCATTATCTTCTCCAGTAAGCTTCTTGATTTTTTAAAATTTATCAGGGAATCATTTTTGTTGACACCGCTATTTTTAGTCTTTCCACTCATTTTTACTTTTGACCACCTTTCGAATCTGTTTTACAATTTAAATTTAAAATATTAAATCCTTGCAAACCTTAATCTCAAAGAGTTGGTCACTACGGACACACTGCTTAAAGCCATTGCAAGTCCTGCAAATGCCGGGTTTAAAAGAAGGCCAAAGAAAGGAAAAAATACTCCGGCTGCCAGGGGAATACCAATGGTGTTGTAAATAAATGCCCAGAAAAGGTTTTGTTTTATTACAGCCATTGTCTGTTTGGATAATTTGACTGCTTTGGGTATCTTTGATATATCGCCTGCAAGCAGGATAATATCAGCTGATTCTATGGCAATATCAGTACCGGTGCCCATGGCAATGCCGACATCTGACTGGGCAAGAGCAGGAGCATCGTTTATACCGTCACCGGCCATTGCAACAACTAACCCCTGAGACTGCAGCTCTTTTATCTTGTTGGCTTTATCCTGTGGAAGGACCTCTGCAAAAATCCTGTCTATTTTTACCTGCTCAGCAATGAATTTTGCAGTATTGATGTTATCACCTGTAAGCATCACAACTTTTATACCAAGTCTATGGAGTTGTTTCACGGCCTCAATGCTTGAATCCTTTATGGTGTCTGCAATAGCTATGGTGGCTATGACTTCTTTATTGTTTGCAAAAATAACAGGTGTCTTGCCCTGTTTTGACAGTTTGGTAATAAGTTCAGAATCATAACTTATATTCAGTTCTTCCATCAGTCTTAAATTTCCTGCATGATACCGTACTCCGTCAATTGTCCCTTTAAGGCCCTTGCCTTCAATAATTTCAAAGTCATCGACTTCTAAAAAACCGGCTTTTTCTTCGTTTGCCTTTTCCACCACTGCAACTGCAAGGGGATGTTCAGAATTTTTTTCAAGCGATGCGATCAGGGATAAAACACGATTTGGACCATTGCCGGCAGAGTCAGCTAAAATAATATCTGTGACTTCCGGCTTTCCTTTTGTTATCGTACCGGTTTTGTCAACCACGATCGTATTGATTTTATGAAGTTTTTCCAGGCTTTCAGCATTCTTGATAAGAATGCCATTTTGAGCGCCCTTACCGACACCAACGATTATTGCAGTTGGTGTTGCAAGCCCAAGGGCACAGGGACAAGCGATAACAAGGACACCTACAAAATTAAGCAACCCATAAGTAAGCGCGTAACTGAAAGGCATGAACTGGCTGCCGGCTGCCAGCCAGACAACCAGTGTAGCTGCAGCAATACCGAGCACAACAGGAACAAAAATCCCTGATACCCTGTCTGCTACGCGCTGTATCGGAGCTCTTGACCCCTGGGCTTCTTCCACCATCCTGATTATGTTTGCAAGTAGCGTATCTGAACCAATCTTTGTTGCCACAAATTTAAACCTGCCCTGTTTATTTATTGTCCCACCAATTACTTTGTCCCCTTTTTCTTTATCTGCAGGAATTGATTCACCGGTTACCATTGACTCATCGATTGAAGACCTGCCATCAATTATTTCGCCGTCGACAGGTATTTTGCCACCCGGTTTTACAATTATTATTTCATTTATTAAGACCTGTTCTATCGGAACTTCAATCTCCAGGCCCTCGCGCTCGACAAGCGCTGTTTTTGCCTGGAGGTTTATAAGTTTTTCTATAGCTTCCCCGGTTTTTAATTTGGATCTTGCCTCAAGGTATTTTCCAAAAAAGACAAACCCTATGACTATTATTGTCACATCAAAATAATTGCTTTCAGGAAATCTCAAAGCGATCCTTAATTGTGGAAATAATACAATAAATGTACTGTAAAGGTACGCTGTAAGTGTTCCTATTCCCACAAGTGTGTCCATGTTGGCAACCCTGTAACGTATAAATTTGCCGATGCCTGCTAAAAAAGGCCTTCCTATCCAAAATAATACTACGGTTGATATCACTAGTAAGATTATTGAATAAAGCTCGTGAGGAATAAAAAAATACGGCACCCGGGATATATTCTTGGCAGCTATTTCCCACATCATAAGTACAAAAACCATTATTGCTATGGGCAATGCAAACTGGACTTTTGATTTCTGGTCTTCAAGTTCAATAAGCTTTTGCTGTTTGGCAGGATCTGTTTTCTGGGGCGCAGGACTTGCTATACCCGGCGTTTGGAAGACATTCTCCTGTGGCGGTCCGCTTTCAATAAATTCATATCCATAAGGCTTTAGCAAGTCGCTCATTTTTGTAAGCGACACCTTTTCTTTGTCGTATTCAATTGATGCTTTTTCTGTACCGTAATTTACTTTGACTTCCTTTACGCCTTCGGCTTTTGATAAAGTCTTTTCAATCACCAAGGCACAGCTTGCGCAATGCATTCCTTTAATAGGTACCGTAACTTTTTCCATATTATTTTAAAAAATTATTTATATTAGGTTTATTATTTAAAAAATCCAAAAAGATAAACACCGGCATCAACCTTAAATTAGCCTATTTAACATACCACTCAGTACGCCATTCTTTTAACGTCTTTAATCCGCCGGTTAAAAACTCAATTACTGCGTCAGCGTTGCTTAAGACCTCAGCCCGGCTGGATTTTAACTTGATTTCTTTTGCCATGATTATCCCTTCTTCATGATGGGCAATCAGGGCATTTAAAAACCTTAAATCAAAGTTTTCATCATATTCTCCCAGATTGGGAACTGCCTTATCCCTTACTTTCCGGATGTCCCTATACCAATCTTTTTTCCACCGGTAAAGCTCGGCTATTGCCTTTGTCTCTCCTGCAAGTATATCTTCTGCCAGTTTCTTTATCTCAGGCCTTTTTGTTTTTTCTTTTACCTGCTGCGCAAGAAGCATGGCCCCTCCGTGGTGGGCGATCATGGCGTTAAGGTACCTGAGATCCACATATTTGTCAGCTTTACCTAAATCAACCATTTGTTTTGCTTCATAACCTGCCATCGAATATTCCGGTGCAACCAGGTATCCTGCCCCGATACCGATTACGAATGCAACTATGATAAGTGAAATTGTTAAAAATCTAGATATTTTCATTTTTTATCCTGTTCATATCATTTAAACTATTTGAATATTTGCAAAAGAGTAGCCAGGCAAATCAGTAAAGACCTTGTCCAGGACTTCTTTCACTTTGGATGTCTCATTTAAGCTGCTTTCAAATGTCGCCCTGCTTGTCTTTATATCAACATTTATATTGGCCAGCCCTTCATCTTCAAGTGTCATCTTTATAAGGTTGCTGCATCCTGTGCAGTGCATCCCTGTTATTTCTATTTGATATTTCATTTTGCTTTCCTTTACACTCAATTTTTCTTTAAACCTGTTTAAAACAAATTGGGTATCAATTGCCTTCAGTTTTTAAAATCTTAAGTAATCCTTGAATTTGTCTTCTGGTTATTCCGACCTCAAATAAACATAAAAAATCTAACATTCTTTCGAGGTTAGTTCTGATAACTATTCAAATACTCCATAATTCTATCATGATTTTCATTTTCTTTGTCTCCTTTGAAATAGACCTCAATAAATTCAATCCTTTGTTCTTGTTCAAAATACGCATATATCACCCGGAGAGATGATCCTTTTAGATATCTACAAAACAATCGGGCTTTTACAATATACAAGACCTTAATTTGAGTGATGATAATAAAATGTTTACTGTTGCCAAGAGGGACGATAGAAACCACATTCCGAAACTCTTTTAAGTCATCAATCAATGATTTGTATTTCTTCCCAAGGCGTTTGCAATCTTTTTGAAATTCCGGTAATTCATCAAAGGTTATCATCATAGTTTCTCACAGAATATCTCTCATCACGATAAAAGACGCTTTCATAAGAAAGCGGTTCGCCGTCTTGTGCTGACTTCCAGGGAATATCCTCGTGAGAATAATTTTCTATCTCTTTAGCATTCTTATCGGAAAGGCGAGCTAAAACATCTTCAATGTGTCCGATTTCACGAGCAGAAAGTACTCCGAGGTCCGGGCGCTCATGCGGGAGATATTTTTTCTGCTCATATTTAAAATACTTACTTTTTACTGCTTCAATCTCACCATTTTTCTGCATGTTCTCAATAATAGGTCCCAGCTCGACAGATGTCGGACCATGATGATTTTTTATATACGTTGCCCCCATTAAGTTTTCTTCAAATTTCTCATAATAATCAAAGTCAATAAAGTAGAATAGTTTATGGAGCACTGTTTCACCAACATTTGGCTTACTGCCGACCTTCCCTAAAACATACAGGATAACCTGTTTAAATTTCTCAAGATTTTTTTCAGTAACACGGATCTGAACACTACCTTGTTTTTTTGCGACCTGGCCAGGAAGAGTGACTTTGTGTTTTGGCTCGCGACCGTCTAAAAAATCATCAAGCGCCATATTAAAAGTCACCGCAAGTTTCTTTGCTTCGGTTACAGTAAGTTCCCGCTTTCCATGCTCAATTTGAATGTAGGTAGGGCGAGATATACCAAGCTCTGACGCAAGACGTTCCTGGGTCATATTGTGCTTGGCACGCTGTTGTTGAATAAATTTCTCAAGCATAATTACTTACCTTTATATAATAAAGATTATTAGGTTATCACTGCAATATAAGTGCTGTAGATATTTTTGTCAATATAAATGTAAAAAATTTAAACAATTTATAAGAACTTGCTTCTGGATCACCAGTCTACCAAGCACTCATCGTTACCGTAATCCAGGTTATCGGATTTAAAAAGTGCCATAAAAAAAGAAGCCATCCCCTTGACATTTTTTCTTTAAACATTTATTATGTATACAGTGCCATATACATAATAATAGTGGGGGAGCTTATATGCCTTTAAAAAAAGCAACACTTCTCTTTGACGAGGATGTGTATGAAAAGTTAAGAGAAAAATCCTTAATTAATAATATCTCTATCGGTGAGCTTGTACGGGAAGCAGTATCAGTTTATTACGGAATTAGGACAACAGAAGAGAAACTAGAATCCCTAAATAAACTTTCTTCAATGAAATTGCCTGTTGGAAGTCCAGAGTTAATTGAACAGCAAATACTGGATGGGCAAGACATGGAAAGGTTTGAATAAGAATGGACAGAGTATTTATAGATACAAATATCCCCATATATGCTGCCGGAAATGAACACCCGAATAAAGAGCCTTCAATAAAGATTCTTGAAAAAATATCAAAGGTGCAGATATTTGGAGTAACTTCTGCGGAAGTACTCCAGGAAATTTTGCACAGATATCAGTCAATCAATATGTTAAGCAGTGGAATTGAAATATTTGAAGAGTTTTCCAATATCGTTGATGAAATATTGCCAATTAATTTCAAAATACTGGAAACTGCTAAAAACATCCTTACAGGCAATCCGGGTATCCTTACGCGTGATGCTATTCATGCTGCTACAATTGAGTACTATAATATTGATTATATCGCAACTTTTGATAAGCATTTTAGCATTTTTAAAAATATCAGGTATTACAAAGATTTCTGATATATTTGTATAAAACTTTTTTGGTTCCTCCTCTCTTCAGGCAGATAATCCTATTTTACTTCACATTATTTGCTTTAACCGGAAAAGGAATAACTTCGGGGTTCTTTTTCTCTACTTTCCATAAATCTAATTTAGTTTGCATATTTAGCCAACTCTCCAATTCCCGCTTACACATACCGACCAGATGTTTTTTTTGATTCCTGGCTGACCTCTGTCCCATTTGCTGCAGTAGGCACATTGACCGAGCCAGTCTGGATCCGCACTATGCCTATGACCTGCTATCGTGTATGGATAAATGAAGACAATAAATTCCAGTTTATATTCTGGTATCCGTACAGGGATAATAACTGGGTAAGGATATACGACATGAGCGGTAAAATGGTATTGGAGATTGATATGCCCTATGATAATCCAAACCTAATAGTAGATCTGCCTGACGGTATGTATACAGTAAAGACATTTAATATTGACAAGGTTAACCCAATACAGACTTTTGTGATAGGCAAACCGTAATTGTTGAATCTAACTATTACCTGTATGTAAGAATTATTAAACCCCATAGTGGGGTGAACCCCATATGGCAATTTTATAATAAAAAACTTTACATTTTATACTATATAACTTAAATTATTATTACATAAGATTTAAATACATATAAAATCGTTATGCAAAAAATATATAATTTAGTAGCTTTGATATTTTTCTTTACTACGGTGAGCGTTATAAGTATAGAAAAACTAAGCCAATAGCGTAACCGACTAAATATAGTCGGTTTTTTATTTATTTTGTAAATTTTTAAGAAAAGGGGTGTATTATGAAAAACAGAAAAAAATCTTTAATATCTATTGCAATATTTACAGCAGTATTTATAGCAATGCTTATTATTGGAATTCCTTTTTTGCAAGCAGATGATTTATTAAAACCTGATTATACTTCCAAATCACATGACTATACTGCAATTAATGACCAAAACATGGGTAATTATTGTTATTATGGAACGCATATTTTATTTCATTTTGATGTAACTTTTGCTCCTATAAATTATGCAGTGTTAAATATTCCTGCATATGATGTTGATGAATCTGATGGTGAAGTTGATGAAGTATATTTCATAGAGGCAAACGGAACCGAACATTATCTAGGTCATTTAACAGGTACTGACGATGCTGTAGTTACAACTTCTTTTATTCTTGATCCAGCATGGGTACAAGTTGGAACAAGCAGGGTTAGGATTGAACCTGATATTGCTCAAGAAGAATGGGCTGTAGGGATTGAATCTGCACAATTGGTAACCAGTGAATATAACATAATTAGAACCAGGGAAATGACCTGTTTTCTTGCTGAGATAACAGAAGATAATATGTTCAGGCTTGTATTTATATATCCATACAGGGACAATAACTGGGTAAGGATATATGATATGGGTGGTAATATGGTATATGAAGTAGATATGCCATATGATAATCCAATAATAATAGTAGATCTACCTGATGGAACGTATACAGTAAAGACCTTCCATGACCAACCTGAACCACTGCAGACATTTGTAATAGGCAAGCCATAAATGCAATATATGTCTTAATTGAATATAATATAGACTTCCTTTATTTAGAGCTTCATATTTTTAGAATTTAAGGTTAATTATTTTTTATCTTGTAATAAATGGTATAGCAATAGCTATTGCTCCTGTAAATACAACCGCAAATATGAATAGGTTATACCTGACATTATAATTTATAAGTAGAGTTGAGTCATAGTAGCCATCCACGTTTTGGTCTTTATACATTTTAAGTAATCCACTTATTAGTTTAAACCTTGTTTGCTTACCTTTGAGTAAACCAAAAATTACGATAAAATTTACAACCAATACTAACGCAACAAGGATAAACATAACGATGAATAGATTTGTATCTGTCCTGGAATTTGTGGCGATAGCTGAATTAACTCCAAGTGATATCAAGTTTAGAAAAATTGCAGCTAGTATAAATACTGTATCTGTTCGAGCATTCTGCTGAAGCTCAGAAATAATATGGTTGTGAACCTGTTCTATCATCATTTCCCCCTCTCTTATATATAAATTCTATTTTAATGATATGGCTATTATATTCTTAAAATTTTATTAAAACTTTAGTTTAATTTATTTAGAAATAATAAAACACCAGTGACTCAACAAAAAGCTTACAATCTCAAGGCCAGAAGATATGATTAATCAAGAATCCATAAAAACAGATGGCAAAATATTATTGCACCAAGGTATTAAGTTTAAAAATTTTTTCAGGCTGAACATCTTTTTCCCATGGTTTGTTATAAGTCAGAACGATGGTAGTGCTGCCCCTGGATACTGCTTTGAAGGTAAGTGTTTCAAAACCGCCGGAACCGACAAGATTATCCTTATTTTCTTTTTCGGTATAATCTGATGAAACAATGGCAATAATCCCTGAATTATTTTCTTCAGATAAATTCCACTTATAACCTGTTGTAGCATTGGATTCAAGCTTTATTGTTATTACATCATTAATCTTTAAATTTAAATTGTCTCCATTATTACTTTCTGTATAGGTTTTCCCTGCGATAGTGCATCCGCCAAATATATATGCCGTAGTGAATAAGAATAAGATAAGTGCTGCTGATATTAAAATTGATAGTTGAATTTTTTTCCTTTTTACATAATTACCCTTAATCATTTTGCCTCCTTAGCTAAATTTAAATAATTAACAAAAATTTCAATTAATTCATACAATATATATATTCGATAATTTTCTACAATTAAATGGGGTGACTCTAAATTTTTTCTAAAAATGTTTTATATTTTCCAGATCAGATTCAGATGAGAGAAAAGCAATGTTTATTGAATCACAAGCAAAGTAAATGAGTAATCTTGCAGCTTGTGAAAAGGTTAATATATTTCAGATACCTTTGACAAATATGTCTAAAGGTGGCTCCCCTCTTCTAACTCACTTCAAACCATTGAAATTGTTCTACCCAATACAATTCATACATTCTGTTTGATTTTCACGATCAGTTGTTGAGAGATTTAGAGCTTTTAAAGGTGCTCATGTGAATATATGATATGAGATACTGGAAAGATTTATTTCATTTATATATGCTTCTTCTCAAATAAGCCTTTAAGTATACCGAAGAGGCTATTTTCTGTAGCTTCATACTCTGCTTCAACACGATCTTTGAAATTAGCCATAGAGTATTTTTCCTTCTTGTTTTATCAGTTTAATAAGCTTTAAGGATACTGAAAGGTCAATTATATCAACGGGTTTTGAAAGTTGTAGTAATAAATCCCCATAATATTTAAAAAAATCTTTAGGCGAAACACCATCTACAGCAATGTCAATATCATTACTGCTTTTTTTTTGGTCCAAGATAGAACCGAAAAGTAATACACGTTCTACACGATATTTTTTTGATATTTGCCGAATTATTTTTTTATCTTTTTCTGTAATCATAAAAGTATTATATCATATTTTTTATTATCCAAAGATAATTTTGATTTAGGGTATGACAGTTGTCAAATCATAAAGTTATAATCAAAAAGTTATAATTATGATAATCAATTAGATTACTATTTTTTTAACTATTTTTAATACAGATATGACAGAATTTGACTTATGAAATTTCTATTATATTTTAACATATTTAATAATAAAAAAACCTACAAGATACCGGTATCGATAGAGAGAATATTTAATAGACAGTTAACGCTATCTCGTCACGGTAATATTCTATCTTTTTGATGAATCTTTTTAACCAGAGGCTCTTTTTAATTCCCTTTTTCCGGGAAAGGATTTTATTTATAGATTAAGCTAATAATAATGAAATGTAATTATGAATTTAAATCTCGACAAAATGTCAAGAAAAATGTCGAGATTTAGCCATATTATGTATCTACACCTGTATTTAGTTTTTATTTAGCAAATAGTTTTCTGGTATATAGAAATTCAAAAAATAATAATTTATAATAATAAAAAAGTATTTAAACAATGGAGAATTTATGAAATTTATAATAACTATATTTAGAGATGAAGACGGCATATATATTGCAGAATGCCCTTCTATTCCAGGTTGTGTAAGTCAGGGAAAAACAGAAAAAGAGGCAGAAAAAAACATACAGGATGCGATTAAGGAATGCCTTGAAGTAAGGGCAGAAATGGGAATGCCGCTGACCATTTCTACACGCCAGGTGGAGGTTAAAGTATAGTGCCTCAAGTTCCACTGCTAAAACCCAAGGATGTTATAAAAATCTTTAAAAAGTTTGGGTGGATTGTAGCAAGAAGCAGTGGAAGTCATATAATTCTTACAAAAGAAGAAAATATTTCAACATTATCTGTCCCCAATCATGCTGAAGTTGCCCGGGGAACTTTAAGATCATTGATTGATAAATCC
>CAZFFH010000047.1:5721-10350 GCA_964518375.1 uncultured Actinomycetota bacterium | reverse complement strand
ATTAAATAAATCCTTTAATTTAGCGCTTACTTCGTCTTCCCTCGGGAAATCAGTAATTCTTTTTTTATTTAGCTCGATGTATTCAATATTATCAAAAACAATTCTCCAGAACCTTTTAAGGAAACGGTTTGAACCTTCAACACCAGAATCGTTCCATTCCACAATCGAATCTGCAGGACCTATAAAAAGTATATAAAGCCGTAAAGTATCTGCGCCATATTTATTGTAAATTTCTGAAGGATTTACAATATTACCCTTTGACTTTGACATTCTCTGGCCGCCAAGAGCTACTACTCCGTGCGGGTAATACCTGGTAAAAGGTTCCTTAAAGTTTATCAGGCCGGCGTCATACAGAACTTTTGTAAAAAACCTTGAATAGATCAGGTGCATTGTGGCATGCTCTATTCCACCGATATACTGATCCACAGGCATCCAGTATTTAACTTCTTCTTTATCGAATGCTTCCTGTTCGAAGTGGGGGCTGCAGTACCTTAGGAAATACCAGGAGGAGCACACAAAAGTGTCCATTGTATCGGTTTCTCTTTTTGCTTCCCCTCCACATTTTGGGCAATTTGTTTTTACGAATTCTTCACAATATGAAAGAGGCGAAAGCCCCGTTGGCTTGAAGTCAATATTATATGGAAGCAGTACCGGTAGGTCACCTTCGGCAACCGGAACAGTACCGCATTTTTCGCAATAAATTATTGGAATTGGTGCACCCCAATATCTCTGCCTGGAAATAAGCCAGTCCTTTAGCTTGTAATTTATATCAGATTTACCTATTTTGTTCTTTTCAAGATAAGAGGTTACTTCTTTTCTGCCATTACCTGAAGGCAAGCCGTTGAAAGGACCGGAATTTATCATCACACCATCTTCGACATAAGCCTCGCTTAACTGGCTATGATTTTTTCCGTCTTGGGATATGACTTCTCTTATGGGAATATTATATTTTTTTGCAAATTCAAAATCCCGGCAGTCGTGAGCAGGTACAGCCATAATTGCACCGGTTCCATATTCAAGCAGGACATAGTTTGCGATCCAGATGGGTACTTTTTCACCATTAAGCGGGTTAATAACAAACCGTCCCGTGAAACAGCCAGTTTTTTCTATTTCTGCTGAACCTCTCTCGATATCACTTTGCTTTGATATTATCTGCCTGATTTTGTCAACTTCATCTTTATATCCGGTGTCTTTTACAATCTCGTCAACAAGTGGATGTTCTGCAGAAAGAATAAAAAATGTGACTCCATAAAGAGTGTCAGGCCTGGTTGTAAATACAGGGATTTGCAGGTCAATTTTATCGTCATCAAGCTTAAAGTTTACTTCTGCACCTCGACTGGCGCCAATCCAGTTACGCTGAATTGTCAAAACTCTTTCAGGCCAGCCACCGAGCAGTTTCATATCATCAAGAAGTCTACGAGCGTAATCGGTTATTTTAAAGAACCATTGAGACAGGACCCTTCTTCTTACCGGACTGTCACATCTTTCGCACTTTCCGGCAACAACCTGCTCGTTTGCAAGTACGGTCTGGCAGGAATCGCACCAGTTTACAGGAGCTTCTTTCTTTTCGGCAAGCCCCATTTTGTAAAATAAAAGAAAAAACCATTGGGTCCATTTATAGTAATCGGGATTGCATGTGATTATTTCATCCTCAAAATCATAAGTCATCCCCATTCTTTTTAAGGCTTTTTCCATCTTGTCAATATTTGCAATCGTGCTGTCTTTGGGATGAATACCGCTCTTTATCGCTGCATTTTCAGCAGGCAGCCCGAAAGCATCGTAGCCTATGGGATGAAGTACGTTATGTCCTTGTCTTGCAATAACTCTTGCCAGCACATCGCCAATCGTATAGTTTCTTGCGTGACCCATGTGTGGCTCCCCGGAAGGATAGGGGAACATTTCAAGAATGTAATATTTTGGATTGTTGTCTTTTGATGATTTCAGGGAATAAATCTTATCTTTATTCCAAATTTTAAGCCATTTTTTTTCTATTTTTTGAGACTGGTAATTTTTTTCATCCGTCAATTTTAGTAACTGTACCCTTCCAGCTATTAATTTTACTATTGACCTTCCTTAAGTTTCGTTTTCATGTTCATTATTTTCTGCCGGTTTTTTCACTCCAAATCTTACCGGTTTAGAGTCTCGCCAAAGTCTTTCAAGATCATAATAAAGCCTGTATTCATCAGTAAAAATATGAATTACAAACTCATCGTAATCCATTAAAATCCAGTTGCCTTCATTGGCTCCATCAATGCTTATAGCATATAAACCATGCTTTTTCAAACTTAATTCAATTTCCTCTTCTATTCTTTTTGTCAGCTTGGAATTTTTAGCGCCTATAATTATAAAATAATCAGTAATTACAAGCCTGGAACTGACGTCAAGAATTTTTATGTAGTCGGCCTTCCTTTCATCAGCAATTCTTGCTGTAAACTTCACTGAATCTATTAAGTTTTTGAATTTCGTTATATCTACTTTTTGTCTAGCTATTTTGTATAATCACTCCCTATTATTACGGTTATATCAACCTTGTCTGCATTATTTGTTGAGTCCGATATTACACCAACACCAAGGACATCTTTAATTTTCTTGGCGATATCCTGTATACCTTCCTTATCTGTAAATGTTATGATCATTGTTTGGCTATAATTGTAATTATCAGCATTTGTTGCCTCAACGACTTTGATGGTTTTCCCATTTTTATTTAAACTATCCTCAAGTATGCCTTTTACAGTAGCAGCAATCCCTGTTGTTCCCTCCCCATTCAATACATTCACGTCAAAAACAATCTGGGTAGTTTCTGTTGTTTGCGTGTCACTGCTGTCGGTTGAAACAGCTGTTTCTTCAGCGCTTATTTTGCTTGCTGAAGCTAATGCAGCCTCATAATTGAAGTCTTTGCCTACGATTACTACTATGTCTGCGCTCTGCGTGCTGCCCTCCGGAGTCGTAATATCACCAACCTTTAGTACTTTCTTAATATCTTCAGCCGCGGCCATCATATTTGGCTCACCCGATTTAAGTATAATCTGGGTTAAGGCATATTTATAATTGTCTGCATCGCCAGTTGTTACGTTATATTTTAACTTGCCGTCACCGAACTTAAGACCTTTTAAAAGTTCTGATGTTTTACCGGCGATACCTTTAATGCCAACACCATTTAACACTGACAATGTCAGCGTATCACCTGTAGCTGCGGTCTGCTGATCCCCATCCTGGATTAAATTTTCTTGATTGAATATATCGGCAACTTTAGTAACATCCGGAACATAAAAAGTTCTGCCTTCAAGCTCAACAGTGCTTCCTACCAATGCATAAGATTTATTTTTTTCACTGTCAAGCCCGGCGATTGTGGAAACTAATTCCGAAAGCTCTTCAAGGTTCAGATCCGTGTCTATATAATCATTTATTTTTGTAAAATTTTTAGCCAGGTCTCCTTCCTTTTCACCTATTATTTTTTTTGCCAGGCTGTCCAGGAGAATTTTTTGCTTTGTAATGCTTGCAACCGGAATATCCGCATTAACACCACTAAAATAGTTCATGAAGCTTAAGGCAGTATCTCCGTTAATTATATTGTCACCCTGCTTTAAATCTATCTTGGAGCCATCACTGGCAGTAATAGTGATATTCTCGTCCAGCTTTAAGTTCATACCTTCTAATTTATTGACAATATTTACAATATCCATAAGCATATAATTATTTACATCCATACCCAGGGTGTTCTTAAGCGTCAGTTTCAAAAGATCCATCCCGCCAAACTCGACAGATTTATTTACACTATCAAGCCCGAATCCCGGAATCTCCATTAAAGTGTTTACAGGTATACAAAGTGTTATCATTTCTGTTTTTGCACTTGAATATTTTGAAAAGATTACAGAATTCAATTCAGGTTCAAGAAGATTGTTGCCTGCGCAGGATATGACTATATTCAAATCTTTGCCTAGCTTGAGAGTACTTGGTACAAGTATTGACTGCTGGGTTGTCGAAGTTGTTGCATTATCTTTTGAAAAGAACTTATTTTTTATATACTTGTAACCAAAAACAATACCTACAGCAACCAAGGCTAAAATGGCCACAATTAAAATTGCTGAAAATATGATTCTTCTTCTTTTTTTCTTACTCTTTACTCTTAGATTTCTAATACCATTTACATCATATTCTCCATCTTCGTAGTCCTTAAACTCGAAATCAGAATCCTTAAAGAAGTCACTTTCTGGGTTTTCATTTTCCATATCATTCCGCTTTCTTTCCTTAAAAGGTTGATTGCGGTCATCATCAACGTCAGGATCCTTAAAGTCGTCATCGCTCTTGGAAGAGTAATGACTGAAAAGATCATCGTTTTCGCTCTGATCATCTTTGTCGTTAAAATTTGAATTGCTGTCATCTGATGCCATTTTTAATACCTCCAAGGATATCGTTCCAAATTTTATTTGTATCAGGGTGAAGAAGCTTATTCTTTGTTATTAAATACATTATATTACTTTTATAAACTTCCAGTAAACATAAATTAATATTTTTGCGCGACAGGCTTCTTAGATAATCCACATTTTCATAATTCCTTGTTTCTTCAATTTTATCAGATATGTATAAAATCTTATCCACCATATTCATTTTGCAGGAACCTGTAGAATG
>CAZFFH010000047.1:2250-5621 GCA_964518375.1 uncultured Actinomycetota bacterium | reverse complement strand
GCCATTTAAACAAAATGCAGTTTTATTTTTATTATTAATATAGGTCATTCTTCAATAAATAATTACAAACACTTTCGGGTAATAAATATTTAATTGGCCTGCCGGTTTTAATTCTTTCCCTGATATCAGTAGAAGAAATGGCCAGGGCAGGAATTTCCATTATAGAAATACTATCTTTAGTAACTTGAGGGTTTGCATTAATTCCAAAAAGTTTTTTCTTAAGTTCTTCAATTCTTGAGAGATTATAACCCGGTCTTGTGGCAGCTATGAACTTGCACATGGTAATTATTTCTTCAGGGTTTTTCCATGTCAGGATCTCAAGTATCGCATCTGCACCGGTTATAAAATAAAAAGCCGCACTTTCACCGTAGGTAGATTTCAACTCTTTTACGGTATCAATTGTATAAGATTTACCCTCTCTTCCTATTTCAATCCTGGATACAAAGAAATGGCTGTTTGAAGCTGTTGCCATCACTGTCATCAGATATCTGTCTTCAGGACTTGCCAGCTTGCCAGTTGTTTTATGCGGAGGTTGACCCGTAGGAACAAAAATCACCCTGTTAAGCCTGAACTGGCTTAAGGCTTCTTCGGCAGTCACAAGGTGGCCGTAATGTATTGGATTAAAAGTGCCACCCATAATACCTATTTTCATATTTTTTTTAACTTCTAATCTGGCCATTTCCGAAAATAATGAATTTATTTGTTGTAATCTGTCTTAAGCCCATCGGACCTCTCCAGTGTAGTTTTTGGGTACTTATCCCTATTTCTGCTCCCATTCCAAACTCGCCGCCATCAGTAAACCTGGTAGAAGCATTCACATATACTGTGGATGAATCGACGTATTTTGTAAAATAACCCGAATTCTTATAGCTTGATGTAATAATTACATCAGAATGGCCGGACCCATATTTGTTTATATGCTTTACGGCATCTTCAACACTGTCTACAACTTTAACTGCCATAATCAGGTCAAGATATTCTTCATACCAGTCTTCCTCAGTTGTCATTTGAGCTTCAGGATAAATTTCCCTTGTTTTACTGCAGCCTTTAATTAAAACATTTTTACTTTGGAGGCTTCTTAAAACCTTTGGCAGCAACTTTAAAACAACGTCCTTATGTACCAGCAGCTTTTCTGCTGCATTGCAAACACTGGGCTTTTGTGTTTTGGAATTGACAACAATGCCAGTTATGGTCCCTTCGCTTATATCTTCAAGAATACTGTCTATATAAATATGACAGTTGCCAATTCCAGTCTCAATGACGGGAATTTTTGAATTGAAAACCACGTTGTCAATCAGGTTTTTGCCTCCCCTTGGTATCAAAACATCAATATAGTCCCTGAGCTGCATCAGCTTTTCAGCATCCTCTCTTTCTGCAGTAGGAACAATCTGGATTATATCTTCAGGGAGATCGTTTTGGTAAAGTGATTGCCTCATTATTTCAGTAATTTTTTTATTTGTAGCAAGAGCATGGCTGCTTCCCCTTAAGACAACGCAGCTGCCTGCCTTTACGCATAGAACCGAAGCATCAACAGTTACGTTTGGCCTGGCTTCGTATATTATGCCTATCACTCCAAATGGAACCCTTATATTCTTAAGAACGAGCCCGTTTGGAAGATCATAACCGAATATTACTTCTCCAACAGGGTCAGTGAGTCCAATAATTGAATCTATGCTTGAAGCAATTTTTTTAATTCCCGGCTCATCAAGCTTCAACCTGTCAAGCATGCTTACTGATACTTGCGATTTTTGTGATTTTTCCATATCTGATTTATTTGCTTCAATTATTTCGCTAGATTTTAAAACAAGATTTCTGGAAATATCTTTTAAAACCTTATTTTTAATATCGGTTTTAGCATTTGCAATGACAGACTCACAATTTTTTGCTCTTTTTGCAATATCAAGTACTAAATCCATAAAGCCTTCCTATTAGAATTTTAAAATATTATAACATAAAAAAAATCAATAAATTAAACATGAGCTGCTAGCTTTTCAGATCTTTTTCGTTAAAAACTACAAGACTGTCCCTGTGTATTACTTCACCACATAAGGTTGAACCTAATTCTGCCAGTATCTGCTTCTCATTTTTGCCCATTAGCCTGCTTATTTCGTCATCAGAAAAATTGCTGATGCCCTTTGCTATTAATTTATCATCAACTGAAAATACTTTAAGCGTGTCTCCTTTACTGAATTTACCTTCAACTTTAATAATACCTACCGGCAAGATACTTTTACCCTTATTTGCCACAGCATCTTCTGCTCCCCTGTCAATTACAATTTTTCCTTTTGTCCCGGTCCCAAAAGCAATCCATCTCTTGACACTTTTAACCTTGCGTGAAGTCTGCGGTGCAAAAAATGTGCCTATTTTTTCAAAACTGACTATCTTTTCTAAAACACCAGGAGTTTTGCTGTGGGCAATAACCATAGCGATCCCTGAAAATGAGCATACCTTTGCAGCTTTTATTTTTGAAATCATCCCGCCTGATCCGTACATTGAACCGATGCCTCCTGCAAGCTTTTCAACCCCAGGCGTGATCCTTTCAACAAATGAAATAAGTTTTGCATCTTTGTCTTCCTGGGGATCCCTGTCGTATAGACCTTCAATATCAGATAGTATTATTAACAAATCTGCTTCAGTGAGGCTTGCAACAAGGGCCGCCAGCCTGTCGTTGTCCCCGAATTTTATTTCCTCGACCGCAGAGCTGTCATTTTCATTTATTATCGGTATCACTTTTAGTTTAAGCAGGTCTTCGATTGTGTTTTTTATATTTAAATATTGCATCCTCCTGGCAGTGTCTTCCCGGGTTAACAGAATCTGGCCAATTTTCAGATCATGTCTAGCAAATAAGTCACTATAGGTTCTCATAAGCTCTACCTGCCCAACAGAGGCGGCTGCCTGCAGAGCAGCTATATCCTTTGGCCTTGAAGAAATATTCAGGTATTTCAATCCTGCTGCAATAGCACCGCTGGTTACAACAATTACTTCTATATGCTGCTTGACGAGCCCGGAAATTTCAAAGGAAAATTTTTCCATGTTGGATAAATCAAGCCCGCCATCTTTCAGTGTCAGGCTGCTGGAACCAATTTTAATTACTACTCTTTTAATTTTTTTAAAAAATTTTTTTCGCTCCATAACCTCTATGACTGCTTAAAATTGCGCAAAATTGTTTAATCTATAAGTTCAAAAACAAGTTTTCCAATAATTACCGTAGCGCCTTCATTTACCCCCATTTTTTTTAGTCTATCACCAATTTTCATCTTTTTTAATTTATATTTTAAATAATCCAGCGCTTCTTCATTCTCTAAATCTGTCATGGCAACCATTCTTTCAAGCCTGGCGCATTTTATAACAAACTCGCTGCCTTCTTTAAG
>CAZFFH010000047.1:0-2150 GCA_964518375.1 uncultured Actinomycetota bacterium | reverse complement strand
AGGACAATTACAAGTACTTTGGATCTCGTTATATGCCTTAAGAATTTATCTCCAAGACCGGTACCCTGATGCGCCCCCTCTATTATCCCGGGTATGTCGACAACTACAAAAGCATCGTCCCTGAATGACACCACTCCAAGGTTGGGAACCAGTGTGGTGAATGGATAATCAGCAATCTTTGGTCTTGCTGCAGAAATGCTGCTTATTATTGTGGACTTGCCTGCATTTGGAAAACCTACAAGGGAAGCATCCGCAATAAGCCTCAGTTCCAGTTCAATCCATCTTTCATCTATTATCTCACCTTTTTCGGCAAAACCCGGGAATCTTCTCTCCTGGGAGATAAAGCTTGAGTTTCCCCTGCCTCCTATGCCGCCTTCTGCAATTACGATTTGGCTGCCTTCCCCTTTAAGGTCTACAATTACCATATCTCTGTCTTTTATTATGGTGCCTACCGGAACCTCAATAACAATCTCTTCACCATTTTTACCACTTTTGGTATTTGACATGCCATTCTGCCCATTTTGTGCCTTGAAATGCACCTTTTTTTTAAAACCATAAAGCGTATTTACGTTGCTGCTGGCTCTGATTATTACATTTCCGCCTTTTCCGCCACTGCCCCCGCTGGAAATTTTTTTCCTGCTTCCCCTAAGGTTAAAAAAGCTGATCATGCCGTTTCCGCCATCGCCTGCTTTGATATTTATCTTTGCTTCATCTAAAAACATATTCTTAAAATTCCTAAAAACAGCATTTTTGCTAATATTTGATTATTATATATTATAATTTATAATAATTATCTATTTATCTCATTTTTTAAGCAGGCAACCTTTTTATTACAGTTTAAATATTTTTAGGACTGTTCAAGTATATGCTTACTTATTTTTTCCTGATAACAGTTGGATTATTTGCCGGCCTTATCGGTTCGACAATAGGCATCGGTGGAGGAATACTTATTGTTCCAATACTGTCGCTGGCAATGAAACTGCCAATTCATACAGCAATTGGAACAAGCATAGTTGCAGTACTGGCAACTTCGGTAGCTGCCTCCAGGCGTTTCATTAAAAAAGAGATAACAAACGTTCCACTGGGAATGGTACTTGAAATTCCAACAACCTTTGGGGCTATCCTTGGCAGCCTATCAGTTGCATATATTAAAAGCAATATCCTGTTCGCAATATTCGGGATTTTCGTATTTGCTGCAGGGTTGTTTACATTTTTAAAAAACAGGTCTAAAAAAGAATCAATTTTACCAAAAAACGCAGGTGTGTCTTTAAACAAAAACAATGACACGAATAAACCTGACCAAAAAGCACAATCGGCAATATTTGACTCAGGCTATTATGAAGAAACCTTAAAAAAGCATATTGACTATCATGTGGTCAAGCTTCCGGCAGGTCTGAGCCTTTCTTTTTTCGCAGGCATCCTTTCAGGACTTCTTGGAGTCGGTGGCGGAATAATCAAAGTACCGGTACTAAATGTCATTCTGGGTGTGCCTCTTAAAGCTGCAACAGCAACAAGTAATTTCATGATTGGTATAACTGCAGTGGTATCTTCAATAATTTATTTTTATAATGGTTATATTAACCCGATGATTACAATACTTGTTGTTTTTGGCGTCCTTATTGGTTCTACTTTTGGTTCATTTATAGCAGGAAAACTTCGTATCAGCAATATTGCCTTTATAATACTGGCCGTGTTTTCTGTAATAGGAATACTTATGTTTCTCAGGGCTTTTAATATATTAAATTATTAACAGATTGGCTTCTTGGTTAATATGAATAAAAATTTATATAAAATTTTGACAATTGGACTAATCATCAGTCTGGCATTTATGATTGCCGGCTTTGTTTTCGGTATGTTTAACAATGTAACCGAAGGAAATATTATTGAAACTTCGGAAGATAACATTAAGCTGGAGCAATTTATTTCCGGGTTAAAAAACAATAAAGAGTTTGATCCATGTGTGCTTTCGTCTATTGGAATACTGATAATGATAGCAATACCTGTTGTTGCTGTTTTGTTTGCATTAATTTATTTTTTAATCAAAAAGAACTACAAACTATGTTTGGTCAGCATTGGTATATTGCTTGTTCTTATTTTAAGTGCAATCGCAGGTTTTTTGGCCTAGCGTGAGTTTATCTCAAAACAGAAAA
>CAZFFH010000046.1:8302-10522 GCA_964518375.1 uncultured Actinomycetota bacterium | reverse complement strand
GGAGTGTTTTTTTGTTGGGTTTAAATGAAAAAATTAAGGAGCTTGCCAGGCAAGGCAAATCCATTAATGTTGCTGTTGCAGGTTTAGGGCAAATGGGTAAGAGCCTGGTTTCTCATCTTAACGATCTGGCGGGATTTAAAATTCTTGCTGTTGCTGATAAGGATCCAAAAAAGGTCGCAGATATGATCGAAATTTTAGGCATAACTGAAAGTGAAATATTCAAGGTATGGACCGGCATTTATGAGTGCCAGGCTGGAATTTTAGGCAATGGCAAGACCTGGGATATGATTAGAGATTCAAAAATTGATGAGATTGTAAATATATCCAATAAAATTGATGCAAATATTAAAATTGAAATTGAAAAAGCTTTTGAAGAAGGCAGAATCCTATTTACAGATGATGTAAGAATTTTACCCGGGATTGAAAACATTGATATTGTCGTTGATGCCACCGGG
The DNA here is from genome assembly GCA_964518375.1 of uncultured Actinomycetota bacterium. Classification (GTDB taxonomy): domain Bacteria; phylum Actinomycetota; class Humimicrobiia; order Humimicrobiales; family Humimicrobiaceae; genus JAHILC01. The sequence continues at coordinate 10,067 of CAZFFH010000046.1, read as the reverse complement.
TATACGGAAGTTGGTGCATTTGTTGCATTGAGTTCAATAGCAGGCAAAAAACATGTAGTTACTTTGAATGTCGAAACAGATATTACTGTTGGTCCCATACTTAAGAAGATGTCTAAAGACTACGGCGTAGTTTATACTCTTTCTGCAGGAGATGAGCCTGCTGCCTTAAAAGAACTCTATGATTTTGCAGATGGACTTGGCCTTGAAGTTATTTGTGCAGGAAAAGGCAAGAATAATCCTTTAAATATGGAAGCAAACCCTGCTACGCTGGCTGATTATGCTGCAAGCAAGGGCTCAAGTGCCAAAATGATGACTTCCTTTGTTGATGGGACCAAGTCCATGGTGGAAATGGCATGCCTTTCAAATGCTACGGGGCTTATTCCTGACTGCAGAGGTATGCACGGAGCCAGGGTAAGCATTAAGGAGCTTGCAAAGACATTCAGCCTTAAAAAGGATGGTGGAATACTGGACAGGACGGGAGTTGTGGATTTCGCTATTGGCGATCTTGCTCCCGGCGTTTTCCTGGTTTATTCCACAAAAAATAAAATGATAAAAGATGTTTTGAATTACCTGGCTTTAGGCCAGGGACCAAATTACCTTCTTTACAGGCCCTACCACCTTACGAGTATTGAAACACCACTTTCAATTGCAAGAGTTTATTTTGACAGAGAACCATGGATAGTTCCGTCAGGTGGTCTTGTTTCCGATGTGTTAACTGTTGCAAAAAAAGACCTGACGCCGGGTGAAATAATCGACGGAATAGGCGGATATATGGTTTATGGTCTTATAGATCTTTATGAAACTACAAGTAAAGAGAAATTACTGCCAATAGGGTTATCTCAGGGTTGCATTCTTAAAAAATGTGTAAAAAAAGGCGAGCCAATTTCATACGATGATGTCGATTTTCCTTCAGATACACTGCTGCTGCAGCTAAGGAAATTGCAGGACAAAATAATCCAGGATAATCAATAAGCTTACAGTTAATAAAATCACAGTTAATAAAATCAGGCGCCCAATAAACTCACGCCAGTAGAATCAGGGCTACCTTAGTCGGGGTTATCTTCTTCCTATGCAGTTTTCCCTTGGGCATAAATCGCATGCAACTCTTGTCTTGTCAATCTCGTCTTCAGGACCAAACCCATATACTCCTGATATTGATTTGAAAGGCACCATCAGGTAGCTTTTATTTAACAACACTCCTATTTTTTCACCATTAACCATTTCAAAAATCTCTTTTTGCTCTTCAATTGTCCATTTGTATTGGCCCGGTGAGTACTGGCAGGTTGGGGCCCAGCCTGTTTCCTTCAAACCCTCCTTTTTGATTATTTTTGAGATATGTTCACCCAGAACTCCAAGCAGTTCTGTGGTTATGGAGTCCATTATAATCGTAGCCAGGGTATCTCCACTTGCACTTATTGCAGCAATTACTTGATCGGTCGTAATACCCAAAGTGCATATGAAAATAATAGCAATTTTTGACCCTTTCAAAATTTTTGAAATATTGGGCCCGTTAAATATATTACCTGATTTAAAATAAACAGAATCTCCCTCAATCTTTTCTATTTCATGGTCCTTAAATATTGATTTTGGAAAAATATTCTTAATACATATTTCCCTTTTTTCGAACAGCAGCTGTTCAAATTTAGTGTTTAATCTTCCTCCCATGAGTTTAGTTAAGAAATCCCGGCCGATATTCTCAGGAATATCAAGTTCTATTTTCTCTAAAATATTCATTTCTCTCCTTTTCATTTGAAATTATAACCTT
>CAZFFH010000046.1:5835-8202 GCA_964518375.1 uncultured Actinomycetota bacterium | reverse complement strand
CAGGCTTTTCGGTATAAAGATTATAGATCTTAAAAAAGGCTATTCGCTGGTTACGATGAAGTCTAAAGAAGACTATGATAATATTTTTAAAATCACACATGGAGGAGCTATTTTTTCATTACTGGATGTTGCTTTTGGATCTGCAGTAAATTCTTACGGGACCGTGGCAGTAGCGTTAAACATAAGCATTAATTATTTAAAGTCAGCCCGGGCAGGTGATATTTTAATAGCTGAAGCTAAAGAAGTGAGCCGAAGCAACAAAATTGCTTCTTACAGTATTACAGTTAAAAATGAAACTTCAGGTGAAATAATTGCTTCTGCTCAGACAGTTGCATATTTAAAAAACGAAAAATTGCCTTTTCTGTAAAATTATATAAATACTAAAATATGAGTAATTTTGATTATACTCCGGAACTTTATGACCTTCAGGTTAATTGGCAGCAGAGATTGTCTAAAGAAAAAGAATTCTTTGAGAAGATTTTTGCTCAAAAAAAAGTCACCAATATGCTCGATATAGGCTGTGGGATAGGGAGGCACGCTGAGTTTTTTTCTGATTATGCCGGCAGCATAACCGCCATAGATCCATCCGGGGAAATGATAAATTATGCAAAGAAACACGTTGTCAAATCAAGCAAAATAAAGCTGATGGAAGGAGGTTTTGAAAATTTGCCCACAATAGGGCCCGAAAAGTTTGACTTAATAGTCTGCCTGGGTAACACACTTCCAATTCTTGGAAATAGAAGGAATGTTAAGCTTGCGTTAAAAAATACTCGTAAAAAACTTGTTGCCGGCGGTCTTGCAATTTTTCAATTCTTAAATTTCGAGCCAAAAATAATGGAGAAAAACAGGTTTTATGCTCCTAAAATATTAAGCAAGGATGATAAAAAATATATTTTTATGAAGCATTTTGAATTTGGTAAAATTAATACAAGAGCGGATTTTTTGATAACCCGGCTAAGCAGTGATGGTAAAATCGAGAATTTCTCTGTCCATACGTCATACTTTTGCACTTTAAGAAAAAATCTTTTCATAAAAATGGCGGCCAATTCAGGATTTAAAAAGATTGAACTTTTAGGAACCGGTGGATTAGGGGAGTTCAATAAAAATACTGACATAAATCTTTACGCACTCCTGCATAATTAACTATGCATGCTCCTGTCCATACATACAAAACTTTAAAATATTGCAGATGCTGCATTTGGGTTTTTTTGCGTCACAAATGGTCCTTCCATGGGCTATAATCTCGTCCGAGAAAGTAGTCCATCTGTTTTCAGGCACTATTTTCATAATATCAAATTCAATTTTGGTTGGGTCTGAATTTGTAGTTAATCCAATTCTCTGCGTTATTCTCTGAACATGAGTATCAACAATTATTGCCTGCTTTCCATAAATATTTGCAAGCACAACATTTGCAGTCTTTCTTCCTACGCCGGCAAGAGAAGTTAGTTCCTGTATGTTGCCGGGAACTTTTGAATTAAACCTGAGCGCAATGTCTTTTGAACAAGCAACAATATTTTTTGCCTTGTTGTGATAAAAACCTGTGGACCTTATATCTTCTTCAAGTTCAAAAAGGTTAACATTTGCAAAATCTTCGGGTTTTTTATACTTTTTAAACAATTCAGGAGTTAGTTTATTCACAAGTTTGTCCGTGCTCTGTGCCGAAAGGATGGTTGCTACAAGAAGCTGGAAAGCATCCTTATGTCGCAATGTGGTTTCGGTTGCGCCAGGATAATCCTTGCTAAGTATCTCTAAAATCTTAGTGATGTTTTTAACCGCAGGCTCATATACACTAACACTTATTTTTTTCATATCCGGGTTTCCTTTTAATTATTTTTAAAAAATGTTTAATAAATTAGGTAATTTATATCCTCAGATTCAGGCATAGAAAAAATGTTTATGATAGTTTATTCTGATCATAAAAAATACCGGCTTTCAATGACTTTTTCTTACCAAGATAGTCATTCATTTCATCGGGCCCCATTGTATTGGCAACATCTTCTTTTTCGAGCCAGCCTTTTCGTGCAGTATTTACCCCGAATACATATTCATGAAAACCTTCAATGCTGTGAGCGTCAGGATTAATAAATACCTTTACTCCCTTTTCTTTTGCATACTTGCATGCTCTCCAGTCAAGATCCAGCCTGAACGGACTTGCATTTATCTCAAGGTCAACATTGTATTCTAACGCAGCATCAATTATTTCAATAATATCCACGTCGTAAGGGTCACGCGCCAGTAGGAGCCTGCCCGTAGGATGGGCCAGGATAGTGGAATGCTTGTTTGACATAGCTCTTACAATTCTTTCAGTCATTAGTTTTTGGCTCATGTTGAAATTAGAATGGATTGCAATAATGACAAAATCAAATT
>CAZFFH010000046.1:2806-5735 GCA_964518375.1 uncultured Actinomycetota bacterium | reverse complement strand
GTCATATTTCCATCGCTTCTGTTGGTATGGAAATGGAAAAGACCTTTTATATCTTTTACATCCACCAGTTTTGGGATATTCTTATTTTTTGCAGCTTCCAGCTCACCATTATTTTCCCTGAGCTCTGGCGGGATATAATCCATTGCAAAAACCTTAAAAATTTCCTCTTCACTTTTGCATTCTATCAGCTTATCATCATTGAAAAGCCCATATTCATTCATTTTAATGCTAATTTTTTTAGCCATCGATCTCATGGCAGTGTTATGCTCCTTGCTGCCTGTAAAATGGTGCAGGGCGTAAGGGTACTGGCTGTCGCTGACTGTCCTGATATCTGCATTTATTTGTGATTTTAATCTTATGCTTGATTTGGTATCTCCTTTTGCGATTACTTCTTCGGCTTCTTCAAAACCTGTAAACAGGTTCATCACTTCCCGGGGTTTATCAGTGCTTGCCACAATGTCTATATCTTTGACAACTTCATTTTTTCTCCTGATGCTTCCACCCAGGCTGGATCTTATAACAAATGGCGAATCAGCAATTTTTTTATGAAGCTTTTGTGCTTCTTCTACCACACTTGCAAATAAGAATTTTTCCCTGAATCTATTTAAAAGTTCAATCCCTTTAAGTATGTTCTCCTGCGTTTTTTGTCCAAAATTCGGCAGGTTCAATAATTTATTTTCAATGCAGGCATATTCAAGCTCGCTAACGCTTGAGATAGCAAGATTATCATATAAATATTTTATTTTTTTTGGGCCAAGTTTGGGTATTTTCATCATTTCAAAAAGGCCTGGCGGGGTGGAATTTTTAAGATCTTCGTATAGTTTCAAACTACCGGTTTCTGCAAGAGCCTTAATCTGTTCTGCAATATGTGTACCGATGCCTTTTATTTTCTTCAGTTCAGACAGGGGAGTGTTCTTGGTTACATCGATATCAGACATTTGAAGTGCCCGTGCAGCATTAGCATAAGCTCTTATCTTGAAGAAGTTCTCATCCATCATTTCGTAAATAATACTAATTTCGTTTAATAATTTTATGATTTCTTTTTTACCCATTGTTTTCTATTTATCGCTATAAATGTTTTGTAAATCTGTTTATTATTGTAAACCTATTTAGTATTACTAATCTATCTGGTATTGTAAGTCTATTTAGTATTGTAAAAAACTGACAATATTTTTATTTCAATCATGGCTTCGAGTGAGTGGCACAAAAGCAACATCGCAGATCTTTATTGTAGAAAGTTTACCATTTTTCTTAGTAATTTTTAAAAGCACCTGATTCCACCCGGTAGGTCCTGAAGGAACAACCATGATTCCATCATTTTTAAGCTGATCAATTAGAGGTGGTGGGATTCCCTCAGGCGCAGCGGTGACGATAATTCTGTCAAAAGGGGAATATTCCTTCCATCCGAAATAGCCATCCCTGCCAGCCAGAGAGATGTTTTTATAACCCGAAAGTATTTTTTTTGCCCTTTCGTAAAGCGGGATAACTATTTCGATGCTGTAAACCTGTTTTACAATTTCAGCCAGTATTGCTGTTTGATAGCCTGAACCTGTACCTATTTCCAGGATAGTTTCGTCTCCCTCCAGCTCAAGACTTTCAGTCATGAGCGCTACTATGTATGGTTGTGAAATAGTCTGGCCATACCCGATTGGGAGGGGTCTGTCATCATAAGCATCAGGATATGACTCTTCATCTATAAAATTTTCACGCGGCACTTTGCCAAAAGCCTCAAGAACTTTCTTATCAGAAATCCCTCTTGCCATAATCTGCCGCGCCATCATTTTTTTTCTCAAGTCTTTAAAATCCATTCTTTCTCTCATTGCCTGTGTTGGTTTGTACCAATTTTTTTAAAATTTTATGCTATAATATCTTGTTTTAAAAAATAGTTAACCATTAAATTAACTCGTTGATAGAATAAAATAATTTTAATTAATTATACCATCAAATTTAATATTTATTATTTGATGTAAGCATTATTTGTAAAAACTAAACCGATGGATAAAAATCAAATTTATAATTTAAAACTGGCAACCACTCTCGCAAATCTGGCAGAAATTTATAAACAAAAAAGCGAAGATACCAAGGCCGCAATAGGCTTAAATATTGCTGCAAGAACTGTAAGAGATTACCCTGGGAACATTTTTGATGCATATAACCGTGGATTTCTGGCAAGTCTTCCTGGAATTGATGAAACAGTATACGAGATTATAGAGGAATTCTTTGAAACCGGCAGGATAAAATTATACGACGGAATAAGAGGGCAATACCCTGATGAACTGATAAAATTCATAAGAATCAGCGGATTAGGCAAAAAAAGGATGTTTAAATTATATGAGCTGCTCGATTTAAAATCAATGAGTGATTTACGCCAAAAAGTGCATGAAACCGGTATATATAAATTAATTCTCGAGCAAACATCCTTTGATAAGGAGCCTATAAACGAAATTCAAATAAAGAGGCTGATTGATTCTGTAGATTATTATTACTGCATCGAGGGTTTGACACCAAGAGGTTTTTTAGAATTTTTTGTTGAAAATATAATGAATGAATTTGGCAGGATAAAGGAAGTAAAAAGGGCCGTAGTCACAGGATCGATGAGAAGAAAAAAATCGTTTGTAAGGGATATCGACATTTTGCTGCTGCCAGAATTTAATATAGACAAATACGATAGTAAAAAAAGCGAATTATTACTAAAGAAACTATGCAATCTAAGCTTTATAAATGAGCTAACTGAAATAAATTCAAAACCTGGTAGCATCAGCGGGAGATTTAAGACAATTCTTGGACCTGATATGGAAATTATAATTACCTGCTCGAAGGCCTGGCCTCTCGATCTCTTCTATACAACAGGCAGCAAGGAACATGTAAAAAGAGTTGAAGAAATAGCAATGCAAAGAGGGCTTTTTAACGGAAGCTCAATCCAGTTAAA
>CAZFFH010000046.1:0-2706 GCA_964518375.1 uncultured Actinomycetota bacterium | reverse complement strand
AAACCAGAAGCTATAGCTGGCCTTGAAGATAATTCTGATGAAATCATCTATAAAATGCTTGATCTTCAATATATACAGCCGGAATTAAGAGAAAATAATAATGAAATTGAGCTTGCATTAAATAAAAGGCTCCCCCGACTGATAAAGCTAAAAGACATAAAGGGTGATCTTCATGTCCATTCATCATGGAGCGACGGTCTAATGGATTTTGATGAAATGGTTGCAAAGGCAAAAGTTCTTGGTTATGAATATCTCGCAATCAGCGATCATTCGGTAAGCAATCTTTATGGCAAAGGCTTAAATGAAGAAAGAATTATCGAAAAGCTTGAATATATAAAATACTTAAAAGTAAAAACTAAAGTTTTAAAAATTCTCATGGGTGTGGAAGTGGATATAAAATCTGTAGGGAAGTTGGATTACGGTGAGCATATACTTGAACAGATGGATATCGTATTAGGTTCTATGCATTCAAATTATACAAACAGTTTTGAGGAAAACACCGCAAGGGTTATTAGCGCTATTGAAAATAGTTATGTTAGTATTATTGCTCATCCCACAGGCGTAGTTTTTGGAGCCAGAGCTCCTTACTTGCTTGATATGGAAAGAATTATTGAAGCAGCAGCCGCACATGGTAAGGCTCTTGAAATAAATTCTTATTTTGTAAGGCTTGACCTGAATGAAAATTATTCGAGAAAAGTAAAAGAGAGTGGTGGCAAGATTGCTATAAATACTGATTCTCACAGGCTTAATAACCTGGATATGATTAAGCTGGGTGTCGATGTAGCAAGGCGGGCCGGCCTTGAAAAAGAAGATGTTATTAATACGATGTCTCTTGATGAGCTTATGAATTGGAAGCAGAAAAATGCTCGCAATAAAAAATAAACGCTGCTATTTTTCGTAATATTTAAATACTTTTTTCTTCTTAAAATCTGGCATGAACAGGTCCTCTTTTGAAAGTGAAATAAAGTCTTGTGTCCAGCCATTTTCAAAACCCAGTTTTTCAGCATAATTTACAACTTCCCGGTATTCGTCTTCATTTATTCTTCTGGAAAGCTCAGGGAAATTTAATGCTTTATATTCAGGATGATACTGAGCCATTATACTTAAGGGTACTTCAATTGACAGCTCACTTTTTATGAAGTCCAGCGTTTTCCTGGTCCCGCTGATATTGCCAGGTATAACCAGGAGCCTTATCAGGAGGCCTTTTTTTGCCACTCCGTTACGGCTGATCTTTAGATTACCGACCTGTCTGTACATTTCCACAACAGAAACCCTGTTGTTCTTGACATAGTTTTTAATGCCTGAATATTTCTCTGCAGGCAAGTCATTGCTATATCTCATATCCGGCATGTAAATATCAATGATGCCTTCGAGCGATTTAATAATTTTTGGATTATCGTATCCTCCGGTATTGTAAACAAGCGGGATATTCAAACCTTTTTTTCTTGCAATCGAAACGGCACTAAGTATCTGAGGTACCCAAATGGTTGGTGAAACTAAATTAATGTTATGGCATTTTTTTGCCTGGAGTTCAATCATTATTTCTGCAAGCTTTAAGATGCTTGTATCTGTGCCGCCGGGTTCCTGGCTTATCTGGTAATTCTGGCAGTAAACACAGCGCATATTGCAACGCGAAAAGAAAATAGTTCCAGAACCAAAATTGCCTGAAATAGGTGGCTCTTCACCGTGATGAGCCATTGCAGAAGAAACGCTGGGCATCAATCCGGCATTGCAGAACCCGGTTTCCCCGGCATTCCTGTTAATCCTGCATTTGTGAGGACAAAGCACACATTTTCCTAAATATTTATCTGCTAATTCCAACAATTATTTACTCCAATTTTTTAATCCAATTTCATAAGTATAATGCCATTATAATATTTTAAAGTCACTCTAAGTAATTTTTTTATTTCGCGGGGTTCACTGACTTCCAGTTATGTAAAGGGATGTGATGTGGAAAGAAAAGAGGGCAGGTTAAGATCTGTAAAACCTTTTAAAAAATCAAGCTATAAAATAGAGAAGATAGTTTTAAAATGAGCAACTAATCGGAATTTGCTGATTAATATTACAGAAAGACTGCTTACTATCTCAAATGTTACTATTTCAAATTGACTCGTTATATGATAATATACAAATAATAAATTAACATTGGAAGACTAAATAAAAACGCATTTTGAGTTGTTAGACAGTAAGCCAACACTAACTTTTAGTTCGTTTTAGAAATAAATAACGAGCGGAAGTAAAAGTGTTGGTTTTTTGTTTTATAGGAGGTGGTGTTACTAAGTGTAAAAATAGTCTTGTAATTAATTTTCTTGAAAAATATAGTCAATATTTCTGGGGTAATCAATTCAACTGTGGTATATTCTTTAGACAGCAGAAAAGGTGCAGGATATCTAATAAAAAGATATTTTCACCCTCTTTTTTAAAGGGGCCCAAAGAAAGTAGTACAATTTTCTTCTAATTATCTGAAAGGTAAATGATGAACGATAACCCAATAGTTAATAAACCAACCAATAATAAAGCAAGAATAAGAAGCATTGTTTTTAGAACAATAAATGTTGTAATTGTATTAGGTCTTGGTATATATCTTGTATTTTGGCTTTTAAATAAGATTAATCTTTCTGATTTAAAAACTGCATTTCTCGGAGTTTATAAACCATCCTTAATAATAGGTCTTGTTTTAATGTTCAGTGTGGATTTCTTTAAAAC
>CAZFFH010000045.1:3735-10575 GCA_964518375.1 uncultured Actinomycetota bacterium | reverse complement strand
AATTTTTGCTCTTTTAAAAATAAAAGCCTGGGTAAGATTTCCTGTTGGTCTACGGTTAAAACTTCCCAAAATATTTTCATAATTTAATTATAAACCAACATACTTTTTAACTCAATATGCAGGACGAAATAAGCTGTATCAAAGGCTCAGTAATAAGCGCTCTTCTTTTTAAATGAATTAATAGCTGCCAAATAAAGAATAATTTTCTATAATATAATAAATACAGGTTCTTAAGACCCATTGTGTCAAAGGTAATATACCAGTATCTTGATTGCAAAATCCTTCATAACGGGTTTGCCCGCGTAAAAGTGAAAAAGAAGTTAATATAATTTTGATTTACTTTTTTTATTCCATCTTTTTTTATCTACTCAAGCAGTGATGCCAGTGTTATTTCTTTTACTTTATTTTCAACCAGCTCTTCTAATGAATCTAACTGTGCTTTTAATTTACAACTAATTTGATTGGGACATATTTTCTTCTTAAAAAGACATTCACTAAGTTTAAATTTACCCTGGAATATTTCCATTAAGTCTAACAGATATATCTTTTCTGGTTTTCTAGCCAGTTCAAACCCGCCATTTTTACCCTTATATGATTTAAGTACCTCACTTATACTAAGTACCTGAAGAATTTTCCTTAAAAATGGTCTTGGTGTGTCTAACTCTTTAACTAATTCTGTTATAGAAATTACCCTGTTCTTATTTCTGGCAATATAGCTGAGCGCCCTAATTGAATAGTCTGTATCTCTTGTAATTAATTTCATAATATCCGAACCTTTGGCTGCTAATGAATTTTTAATATTTAAATATAATGATACATTAATAGTATCACATGTCAACCTATTGAAAGTGCGGATTCTACTGGAATATAGAGAAATATGTAAGCGCTGATTTAAACTGTCCAAAATGTAATGATTCTGAGATTGATGATGTTGGTGAAAGAATAATTTTGCAGTGTAATCGTGGCAAAAGAGGCAGATTTGGCCATGGCTGGGATAAATAATATCGATCTAGTTAATGGCAACGCTATTGAAATCTATCAAGGAAGCCAGAAATGATTACAAGAAAGGTAATTATAAATATCTGGAGAATATTTCTTGATTTACAGGATAATTTTCACCAACAGAGCTGTATATTAAGATAGTTTCGTATTTATTTAACTTGGGTGTTTAAGCTAATTTTTCTATTACTCTTCTGACTTCAAGGAAAGCTTTATATAGAGTGCTCAAATCATCATCACCCAGGCTTTGGATTTTAGTTTTTAGCATATCAAACATTTCCATTTTTTGTTTTTCGAGAAATAGCTTACCTGATGACGATAGAGTTATTTTTACTATTCGCCGGTCTATTTCATCGTGTTTTCTTTCAACAAATCCAAACTCAATGAGCTTATCGATTGTAGGAGTCATCTGTTGCTTTGAAGTTAACAACTCATTTGAAAGTTGAGTCATTGCCAAATGACCTTTTTCTTTCAATGTGAACATTACATAGAATTGCATAGGGCTAATCTTGCTTTTTGCAATCTGCTCAAAGGGTTTGATGAGCTTTTGCTGGAAAAGTGGAAGAATTTTAGACAATTCCATTGTGACTGCATCTATAATTTTTTCTTTCATGAAAACCTCTTGAGAGATTTTTAAAATTATATATTAAAATTATATATTGACAAATAATCCATAAACCTGTTATATTAGTAAATATTTATTAACTATCAATATAATTATATCATCATTAATATATTATAATTAATATTTATTGATAGTTTAACACAAATGGATTGAAAAGTCCATAAAGGTTATCATGAAAGAAAAAAATAATAAAAACTTATAACAAAATTATAATTAATTGTGTTGAGCAAAAAGGTCTTAAATAAGCATTTTAAAAGCTGATTTATACTTTGACATTGTTATTATGCAGATATATTATAGCGGACTATTGATATTTATATTTTTATTTATTGAATAAAGAAAGGGAAAAAATTTCATGTTCAGATTGGCAAAATATTTAAAGCCATTCATACCCATGATCTTAATTGCTATCGTTCTGCTTTTTATTCAGGCTATGGCAGATCTCTCGCTCCCTGATTATATGTCAAATATAGTCAATAATGGCATACAGCAGGGAGGTATAGTAAATGCTGTACCAGATGCATTACGCCAGAGTGAAATGAATAAACTTGTTATATTTATGAGTCCTGAAAACAAGGCGGAGATAATCAAGGATTATAAATTAATCGATAAAAATTCTTCCGAATATGATAAATATTTAAAAGATTATCCTCAGCTCGGTAAAGAGTCTGTTTATGTTTTGAATAAAATCGATTCACAGGAAATCAATAAAATTAATCCTGTTATGGGCAGGGCATTTGTTGCTGTTTCCGGAATCGAAAAAATAATATCCAATCCTTCTGAAGCAGCTTCTGCAGGGAAAATGCTTGGAATCGACCTTTCGAAGATTCCGGCAGGAGCTACACCGGACCAAATTTTTGGCATGCTGGCAAACCTGCCTTCAGGTCAAATTCAAAAAATACAGTCTGCAATTGATAAGCAATTTGGAACAATAGGAGATAAACTAATAATCCAAATGGCAGTTGTTTCAGTAAAAGCAGAATATTCTGCACTTGGCATGAATATCAATAGTATGCGGAACAGCTATATCTTGCGTACCGGACTTATAATGCTGCTTCTAACTCTTTTATCTGCAGTCAGTACTGTTGCTGTTGGATATTTTGCTGCAAGAACGGCCGGAGGCTTATCGAGGGATCTTCGTAAAAAAGTATTCGATAAGGTTGAAAATTTCTCAAATGCTGAATTTGATAAGTTTTCCACTGCGTCACTTATCACAAGGTCAACCAACGATATTACCCAGATACAGATGCTCGTTATAATGCTGATGAGGATAGTACTTTATGCACCAATTCTGGGTATTGGGGGAATATTCCGTGCCCTCGCCAAAAGTACTTCCATGTCATGGATTATTGCTGTTGCAATCATTGTTTTATTATCGATAATACTTGTGGTATTTTCCATAGCTCTACCCAGGTTCAGGATTATTCAAAAACTTATTGATAGGCTCAGTCTTGTAACACGTGAAAATTTATCAGGAATGATGGTAATAAGGGCATTCAATACTCAAAAATTCGAAGAGGACCGTTTTGACAGAGCAAATATTGACCTTACAAGCACAAATTTATTTATAAACCGCATCATGGTTATAATGATGCCGATTATGATGCTTATAATGAATGGACTGTCCTTGCTTATTATATGGGTGGGAGCTCACCAGGTGGCACAATCAAACATGCAGGTGGGTGATATGATGGCATTTTTACAATATGCCATGATGATCGTGATGGCATTCCTTATGATGTCAATAATGTTTATCATGGTACCGAGGGCCTCGGTTTCTGCCGGCAGAGTAGCTGAAGTTCTGGAATCCAGTTCGATTATTAATGACCCCAAGGATGCAAAACAATTTGACAGCACCCTTTACGGTGTTGTTGAATTCAAAAATGTTTCATTCCGCTACCCCGGGGCAGAAGAAGATGTGCTCCATGATGTAAGTTTTACTACAAAACCCGGACAGACAACTGCATTTATTGGTTCTACGGGTTCAGGGAAATCGACGATTGTCAATTTAATTCTTCGTTTTTATGATGTCACCGGGGGCAACATACTGGTGGATGGTGCCGATGCAAAGGAAGTTACACAATATGATTTAAGGAATAAAATTGGATATGTTCCTCAGCAAAGTATATTATTTTCAGGCACCATAGAAAGCAATCTGCGATATGCCGATGAAAATGCCAGTGATGAAAAAATAAGATCGGCTGTTGAAGTAGCGCAAGCTATGGAATTTATAAATGATAAGCCAGAGGGATTTAAAACAGAAATTTCACAGGGTGGGAAAAATGTATCAGGCGGCCAGAACCAAAGACTATCTATTGCACGCGCTCTTGTAAAAAATCCTGAAATTCTTATTCTTGATGATTGTTTTTCAGCTCTTGATTTCAAAACCGATAAAGCGCTTAGAAAAGCACTTAAAACTTATTCGAGACAAGGTACAATAATAATTGTTGCGCAGCGGGTAGGTACAGTCAGGAATGCCGAACAGATTATTGTGCTGGATGATGGCAAAATTGCAGGTAAGGGCACCCATAAAGAACTCATGGAATCATGCGATACTTATAGAGAAATTGCGCTGTCTCAATTCAGCAAGGAGGAATTGGCATGAGTGAACAAAAAGGAAAAAATATACGGACCGGACCTATGGGGGCTCCAGGCAGTTTCAGCGGCCAGCGAAGTACAACCGGCGCACCCCGTCAAATGGGTGGTCGTCCAATGGGTGGACCAATGGGTGGACCTATGGGAGGGAGACCCATCGGAATGGCAGCGGAAAAACCCCGTGATTTTAAAGGCACAATGGCCAAGTTCATAAAGTATATAAGTGAATTTAAGGTATCAGTAATTATAGTCATTATATTTGCTGTTGTCTCAACTGTTTTTGCAATAGTGGGACCAAAAATATTAGGTAAGGCAACAACAAAATTATTTGAAGGAGTAATTGGAAAAATAGCTGGAACAGGCAGCGGTATTGATTTCAAATACATTGGAAATATTATTTTGATTGCCATAGGTCTTTATTTTATTTCAGCGCTATTTTCATATATCCAGGGCTGGATCATGACAGGTGTTTCGATGAAAATAACCTATCGCTTCAGGAAAGATATATCACAAAAAATCAACAGGATGCCCCTGAAATATTTCGATGGCACAAACCATGGCGAAGTAATTTCACGTGTTACCAATGATGTCGACACAGTCAGCCAGACATTGAGCCAAAGTTTGACACAAATAATAACATCAGTAACAACTGTGCTTGGCATACTGATAATGATGTTGACTATAAGCTGGATAATGACACTTATAGCAGTTTTAATAGTACCGCTTTCTTTTGTTATCATATTAGCTATTATTAAACGTTCGCAAAAATATTTTAAACAACAACAGGACTATCTCGGTCATGTAAATGGTCATGTTGAAGAGATGTACGGCGGCCATAATGTGATGAGAGCTTTTAATGGAGAGAAAAAAAGCATGGAGAAGTTTGACAGCTTCAATAATGTCCTTTACGGAGCGGCATGGAAATCACAATTTTTCTCCGGTATGATGATGCCGGTAACATTTTTCATAGGCAATCTTGGTTATGTGGCGGTGTCTGTGCTGGGAGGATGGCTGGCAGTTCAGGGCAAATTGGCAATTGGAGATATACTGGCATTTATACTATATGTACGTACATTTATGCAGCCTATTTCACAACTTGCCAATATTTCGAATATTTTGCAGCAGACTACAGCTTCAGCAGAGCGTGTGTTTGAGTTTTTGGACGAAAGCGAAGAAATTCCTGAAACAAGCACGCCCACTAAGCTTGGTATAGTTTCCGGAAATGTTGAATTTAGGAACGTCAATTTTGGATATAATCCTGGCCAGACCATAATAAAAGATTTTTCAGCCATTGTAAGCCCAGGACAAAAAATTGCTATTGTGGGCCCGACAGGAGCAGGAAAAACAACAATGGTTAAACTGCTTATGCGTTTCTATGATGTAAATAATGGCGGTATATTTGTGGATGGTCATAATATTAAAGATTTTACCCGTGAGGACCTGCGTTCAATCTTTGGAATGGTTTTACAAGACGCATGGCTTTATAATGGCACTATTCTTGAGAATATAAGGTATGGCGATCAGAATGCAAAAGACGAGGAAGTAATCGAGAGTGCAAAAATAGCCCACATCGACCACTTTATCCATACCTTACCCAATGGTTACAATATGGAACTTAATGAAGAAACCTCTAATATATCACAGGGCCAGAAACAGCTTCTAACAATTGCCAGGGCAATACTTACAAAACCCAGTATACTTATTCTTGACGAAGCTACCAGTTCTGTTGATACCCGTACCGAACTTCTTATCCAGAAAGTTATGGATAATTTAATGAAGAATCATACAAGTTTTGTAATTGCCCATAGACTAAGTACTGTCCGCAATGCTGACTTAATACTTGTAATGGATAATGGCGATATTGTCGAGCAGGGCAAACATGAAGAACTTCTGGCAAAGGGTGGTTTCTATGCTAACCTTTACAATAGCCAGTTTGAAATAAAACCTTAAAACACCTTCCCAATTCCCTGATCTTTTATACAGAGATAGATCAGAGGACCATCCATTCAGAAAGCTCATAAAAATAAAAATTTTAATAAATTTTTCCTTTAGCGTAACGTTTTAATAAAAAATATCGTTTTATACTGTAGTAATACTTCAAGTACGAAGTTGGAATTTTTTTAAAACAGTAAAACGAAAGGATCTTAAAAAATGTTAAAAAAAGCAATAGTTGGAATAATTGTAGGATCGATAGTGCTTATGTCATCTGCCGGAGCAATTTATGCTTACCAGAAACCAAAAAATGTTGAAGGAAGCAGCCAACCATACAATTATTCAGAAAAATTTAATAACAATGACGGAACAGGTTGTGGAAATTATTGCAATGATCAGTGTCTGGACGAGAATAACGATGGAAAATGTGATAATTGTGACCAGGTTAACTGCCAAAATAATGGTACCTGCAGCCAAAACTGCAATGAAAATCAAAACAGCTATGGTAAAAGTTTTGATAGCGATACTTCAAACTGCTTCAGGTTAAGAAGTGAAGAAAAGAACCAAAACAATAATAAAAATTGCTTAAATAGCAAAGTTCAGAACGGTAAAAATAAATAGTAAAGGATTAATAATTCAAGATGAGAAAGTTAAAAATAAGGACAAAATTAACAGTTGACATATTAATG
>CAZFFH010000045.1:0-3635 GCA_964518375.1 uncultured Actinomycetota bacterium | reverse complement strand
ATTCAAGATGAGAAAGTTAAAAATAAGGACAAAATTAACAGTTGACATATTAATGGCTGCAGCATTCTTGTTTAATATATTTACAGGACTTGCCTTCTTCCTGGGTTTAGTAAGTGGCGGCGGTGGCCAACAGTTAAGAGGTGGAAGAGGATCAGTAGAATCCACATCTATTTTCGACCTTGGAAGCAAGAGTGCTTTTAGCATAATACATGACTGGTCAGGAATAATAATTATCATTCTTATTATTGTTCACGTCATACTGAGCTGGGATACGCTGGTATGTTATTTTAAAAGTGCATTCAGAAATGCTAAAGTTGCAAAAATTGAACAAAGTTGTAAAAATGGATAAAGAAATTTTGTTATATTATGCAGCTTTTAGCAGATGGATGAAAAAGAATTAAATTCATGTATTAAAAAATATAAAAATAATGGAGATACTTTTTATTTTGAAAAAATTTATCGCCATTTTTTATCAAAGATATACAGATATATGTTCCTTAAGATTTTAGATAAAGAGACTGCCGAGGACCTGACCAGTGAAGTATTTATAAGAGTTTACAAGAATTTGAATAAAGTTAATCTTAACGCAATTACGATTAAAATATGGATTTATAAAATAGCAAAAAACCTGTTAACCGATCATTTCAGAAGCAGCCGGAATATGCAGAACGTAAAATCACTTGATGGGTACCTTGAGGGAGACAAAGAATTAGAAACAATAGGCAGTATGTTGGTAGATCAAAGAGAAAATTTTTCAAATGGCAACCAGTTTAAAAACGAGAAACTGATAAGCGCTTTAAATGGGTTACCAGAGACGCAGAGAGAAATTATTTTTTTAAGATATGTTGAAGGAATGGATTTTAAATCAATTAGCTTAATTTTAAATAAAAGCGAAATTGCATTGAGAGCGCTAAAATTCAGGGCACTTGAAAATATAAAGGGAAAACTAATTAATCAGGTTTTGGGATGAGAATAAATAACAAGGCAATAAACGATAAAGTGATAAAAAAATTCTTAAATCTTTTGGATAAAGGTTATGGTCTTGAGTACTGCCTTGAAAAATTTTCTCCCTATAGAAAAGACCTGGAATCTTATTTAAAAATATTAAAGGGTTTAGAAAATCTTGGCAGTATTAAAAACGATAAAAAGCTTGAAGAATCGATACTTGAAAAGATTTACCAAAGTAGTAGCCAGACAGATAAAATACCTGAAGCTAATTATGATGTAGCAAGAATGAGAGTAAGGCCAACTTTTTTAAAACCCGCAATTGTATTTTTATCAGTGTTTATATTTTTCTCACTTTCCTTTGCGGGTACTGTTTATGCCTCAGAAAGTAGCCTTCCCGGTGAGGTGCTTTATAGTGTAAAAAGAACATATGAAGATGCACAGATTGTATTTACCCCGTATTCAAACGAGGGGAAACTGTATTTTAATTTCTTGAACAAGCGTATACTTGAAGCCGATACTCTGCTAAATAAGGATGACATTATTAATGAGGAAGACATAGAAAATCTGTTAGGCGAAATTGATTATAATTACGGCAAATGCCTGGAGCATAAAAGTTTTGGTAAAAATGATGGCGAAAGAATTGGAAAGCATATTAATGGTTTGAGGGAAACCTTCCAAAAAAGGTGTGGCATTAACTGCAATTTCAATGGGCAGCAGGTAAATGACAATCAATACTTAGAACAACAGAAAGGCAATACCAATCAAAATATGAACCAGCAACAGGGTAATAATAATCAAAATCCTGAAGGTCAAACAGGTAGCGGAAACCAAAATTATAATGGGCAACAAGAAAGCAACAGTCAAAACTATAACACACAACAAGGTAATGATAATAAGGGATCCGGCAACACGGATTCTATCGGGCAGCAGGGCAGCAGCAAAGTAAATAAAAAAGATATGCCAAGCAACTAAAACAGCCAAAAAAGCCAAAACGGCCGGAAATAATAAGTAATAATAATTGAAATTGCCATTAAGCTAATTCTGTCTTAAAATAAGCTTATAAAAATAATAACTTTTTAAAATGTATTAAATAGGGTGCTTAGATGAAAGAAAAAACTGCTCAGGATATAATGACTAAAGATGTCATCACAATAAGTAAAGATTCAACGCTTGCAGACCTTTCAAGGCTGCTCCTCAAAAATAAAATCAGTGGTGTACCCGTTATTGATAAAGAAAGAAGGCTGGTTGGAATGGCAACAGACGGTGATATTATAAGAGAAGACATGGAGACTATCTTCCCATTTTATTTTGATCCGCTTGTCATCAATTACGGCTATATCGAAAACATCGAAAAATACCAGAAGGATATGAAGGAGCATCTTGAAACCAGAGTTGAAGAAGTAATGGCTCGTAGAGTAAAAACGGTCCACAAAGATACTCCGATCAGTGATGTTGCAAGAATAATTATAAGAAATAAAATAAACAGGGTACCGGTTGTAGATGAAAACAATACGCTCCTTGGTATTATTGCAAGGTCAGACATTATAGAATCAATGGTTGATGAAGCAGATAGAAAAGAATAACAGTAATAGAAACTGGAAGAATATATATCTACTCGGAGCCGTAAGCTTCTTTAATGATTTTGCCTCTGAAATGATTTATCCCTTGATTCCTGTGTTTATAAATTCTGTTCTGGGTCTGGGCGCTGCTTTTATTGGCATTATTGAAGGAATTGCCGAAACCACCAATAGTCTAATCAAGCTTTTTTCAGGATATTTTTCCGACAAATTTAATAAAAGAAAAGCCTTCGTTCTTGCCGGGTATACAATCTCAAATCTTTTAAGGCCCCTAATTGGAATTGTAAGTTCCTGGGGTGGTTTGTTGTTTCTCCGTTTTTCTGACAGGGTAGGAAAGGGAATCAGGACCGCTCCAAGAGATGCACTGATTGGTGACAGCGCTCCGGCCCAAAGAAGAGGATTTGCGTTTGGATTTCACAGGAGCATGGACCATTTAGGCGCAGTTGCAGGTTCCCTTATTGCAAGCCTTATCTTATATGTATTTCTTTTAGATATTAGAAAAGTCTTTCTGCTTTCAATCATTCCCGGAGTAATTGCCATACTGATTGTTGTATTTGGAGTAAAAGAAGTTACCGGAAAAATAAATGGCCAGAAAAAAGGTCTGGATACAAATGCACCAAAAGGTGAAAATAGCGATACCATAAAGGATGTTAAAATTGTAAAGAAAAGCATCCTGAATTTTCGTGAATTTAAGGCACTTGGAGGAAGATTTTCTTATTTTTTAAGCATCCTTGTAATTTTTGCGCTTGGTAATTCGACTGATGCTTTTCTGCTGTTGCGGGCATCGGATCTCGGCATTAAGACAGCAGCAATACCGCTTCTCTGGGCCGTTCATCATATTTCCAAAGCTATTTTCAGTACTCTCGGCGGCCATATTTCAGATAAGTTAGGAAGAAAAACCATGATAATCTGCGGATGGGTAGTATATTTCCTTACATATTTTGGTTTTGCTTTTGCTGATGTTCCATACATGATCTGGGTTTTGTTTGTATTTTATGGGTTATTTTTTGGTTTTACGGAAGGAGTGGAGAAGGCTTTTGTTTGCGACATGGTTCCAAAAGATAATCTGGGTACAGCTTATGGATTTTATAATCTTGCAATCGGGCTTTC
>CAZFFH010000044.1:0-10659 GCA_964518375.1 uncultured Actinomycetota bacterium | reverse complement strand
GGCTACCTGCGGATGCTCATACCCATAACCATAATTACAGGATTTTTTGTTGTTCTTCTTTTAATGACAGGGACAGTACGGCATTTGCAGACTGTGCCGCTTGAAGTAATACTGCTGGTTTCGCTTGAGACTTTTTACCGCATGCTTGCACTAACGACTGGCGAGCATTTGCAGAAAAACAAGCTTAGGAAAAAATCTGTGCTTGTTGTTTCGCTGACCGCAGTTATCCTGCTTTTGGGTAGTGCAGCATACTATGAGATGGTCCAGATCTTCGGGTAGTACGGGAGGATTTTGTTTACTAATGGATAAAGCCGGCGTAGAAAATTTATTTGATAATATTTCATATCGGTATGACCTGACAAATTTTTACATAAGCCTTGGTATTGAAAAGTACTGGCGCAAAAAATTTGCTGCCCGGATTAGCGGCAAAGAGAAGTCAGCCCTGGACGCTTGCTGTGGGACCGGCATATCAACAGCCATAATCTGCAGGAAGGTTTCTGCGGACGCGAAGGTTTTTGGTGTTGATTTTGCCGATGAAATGCTGGAAATCGCAAAACAAAAGCTCAGGCAGCAATATGCAAATGTAACTTTTATAACCGGCGATGCCAGTGGTCTTAATTTTGAGGATAATTCTTTTGATGTCATAACTATTGTATTTGGAATAAGAAACATATTAAACAGGGAAAAGGCACTTAGAGAATTTTTTAGAGTTTCAAAGCCGAATGGAAAACTTGTGATTATGGAGCTCAGTTATCCGCGAAACGCACTGGTGAAAAAACTGTATAATATCTACATGAATTTTATCATGGTAAACCTGGGCGGACTTATTACCAGAAACAGGAATGCATACAAGTATCTTGTCCAGACAATAAGAGATTTTCCGCAGGCGGATATTTTTTCCAAAACTATCCAGTCATGCGGCTGGAGTGAGGTTACTGCTGCAGGGCTCACTCTGGAGACGTGTACCATTTATACAGCAATTGCGCTAAAATAAATGGGTACGCTAAAAGCAGATTTGAGCCAGTTTGTTTAATAGATCAACTAAACTATAAAGAAAACTTACCTACTGGCCAGTTTGTCTATTACAAGTCCCAGTGACAGCAATATCCCATATCCAATTGTCAGGAATATCGTGTTTGCCTGTGCAGGAATTATCTGTTTTTCATCGCCAAATTTTTTAATTGCAACACTCACAGCCTTATAAGCAAGTGGCAAGGTCAGCAAAAATATCAGAAGGTAAAGTGGAAATATCCTTAGCGCTATCGGTATAATTACTGACAAATATGTAAGTGCAATAACAACAGCAAATAAAATTCTTGCTTTTTGTCTGCCCATTCTTACCACCAGGTGTTTCTTGTTTACAGCTTTATCAGCCTCATAATCAGGAAACTCGTTTATAAGCAATATTTCAAAAATCAACAGTCCTATTGGAATTGAAAGCAATATGGATTTGAGAGTAATGGTCCCTGTAAAAAGAAAGTAAGTACCGATAACTGAAAGGGGTCCGCATATTAAAAAAACAATTATTTCACCAAAACCTCTGTAACCGATCCTTAATGGAGGAGCTGTATAAAAATAACCTAGTATTATTCCTGCAAGCCCGAACCATATAAGGGCAACATTAACAAAAATTACAAATATAATCCCAATTACACCAACAACTGCAAAAGATACCAATCCTGCTACAAGCATTTGCCTGGGTTTTAGAAGCTTTTCCTGGATAACTCTGCTTCCACCGGAAAAAGGGGTGGAATACTTGTTGATATCATCATTAGTGCTCAGATGATCAAAATAATCATTGATAAGGTTTGTACCGCAGTTGGCTCCGGCTATTATCAAAATACTTGCTGCAAAATAAAGCCAGTTATTATTAAATTTGCCTTCATTGAAAGCAAGAGCAGAGCCTGCCAGTCCTGCCATTATTGTACCCAGATAGAAAGGTGCTCTTATTGCCCTTAGCCATAATTTAATTTTAATCATTTAAACTCCTTTTAAAGCGAATTATCCAGTTAAAAATTTTAAAAATTATATAAAAATTTTTTTGCATTAACACCTATTTTAAAGCAGGGTCCTATTAATTTCTATTTATTCATAAAAGAATAATAGATGCTTACCAAGGCAATACAATCAAAGTAAAACCTAAATAAAAAAATAGCCAATTCATATTGCCCATTTAGAATTATTCTTTTATTATTTAACCATTAATATTTTTATATGCAATATCAAGGAGTAAAATAAGTGCATAATTTTAATATAGAAGATGTAGTTAAAGAAATTGTTGAACCGGACAGCGATTCGATATCAAAGGCACAAGTCAGGCTGGACAGCCTGACCAAACCTCAGGGAAGCCTTGGAAGGCTTGAAGAGCTTGCGAAACAGATTTCAGGAATTACCGGCAGCCTTAATCCAGACATGTCAAAAAAGCTTATAATTATAATGGCTGCGGACCATGGGGTAGTTGATGAAGGTGTAAGTGCATACCCTAAGGAAGTTACTCCACAGATGGTTTACAATTTTGTCAATGGCGGGGCAGGCATAAACGTGCTGTCAAATCATGTTGGGGCCGATGTGGTAATAGTTGACGCAGGTGTTGCTGCAGACCTTACGGTTCTTAGTTCAAACCCCAGCTTTATTAATAAAAAAATAGCATTCGGCACTGAAAACATGGCAAAGGGTCCTGCAATGAGCGTGGAGCAAGCCAGGCAGGCATTAGAAATTGGAATAGATGTTGCCCGGCAGATGATAGAAAAAGGATATGGAATTATAGGGACGGGAGATATGGGAATAGGCAATACTACTGCGAGCGGCGCAATAGCTTCCTGCATG
The DNA here is from genome assembly GCA_964518375.1 of uncultured Actinomycetota bacterium. Classification (GTDB taxonomy): domain Bacteria; phylum Actinomycetota; class Humimicrobiia; order Humimicrobiales; family Humimicrobiaceae; genus JAHILC01. Next base: position 7,833 of record CAZFFH010000044.1, on the reverse strand, counting down.
TGCGGGGTTGATGCTGAGGTTGTTACCGGTTATGGAACTGGCATTGACCAGGAAGGGTTTACAAGAAAAGTTGATGTAATCAGGCGGGTAATTGAGGTAAACAGACCTGAGCGCAGGGATGGTTTTGATGTACTGGCCAAAATTGGAGGTTTTGAAATTGGCGGTATAGCCGGGGTAATACTGGGTTGTGCCGCAAGGCGGGTTCCCGTTGTAATAGATGGTTTTATTTCTGGTGCAGGCGCTCTTATTGCTGAAAGCATTGCTCCAAAGTGCAGAGATTACATGATTGCCTCACACTGTTCTGTTGAAAAGGGGCATAAGATTATGCTTGAGAAACTAGGTATGAAACCTTTATTTAATTTTGATATGAGGCTTGGTGAGGGGACCGGGGCCGCACTGGGAATCAGTATTGCGCAAGCATCTATGAAAATTTTAAATGAAATGGCAACTTTTGGAGAGGCAGGGGTATCACAAAAAAATGAGTGATCCAAAAAGAATTTTAAAAAAAGGTTTTGTTCAAGTTTATACCGGCAACGGAAAGGGTAAAACTACAGCAGCTCTTGGTCTTGCCATAAGAGCAGCCGGCTGCGGAATGAAAGTTTTAATCGCACAGTTCATGAAATTACAGGAAAGCAGCGAGACGAAAGCGCTCGAAAGATTCAGTGACCTTATAACATTAAAAAAATACGGACAGATCAGGTTCATAAGGAAAAAGCCTGTCCAAAAAGATATAGAGCTTGCAAAAAAGGGTATGGAGGAAGTAAAGCAGATGCTTGTATCGGGACAATACGACCTTGTTATTTTAGATGAAATAAATATAGCAGAGTTCTTTAAACTTATCAGCATTGATGAAATCATTGCTCTTATTGAAACCAAACCCAAACACGTTGAGCTTGTCCTGACCGGGAGGAAAACTGACCCGAGGATTATTGAAAAAGCAGACCTGGTTACGGAAATGCGTGAGATCAAGCACTACTATGCCAGTGGCATCCAGGCAAGAAAAGGCATAGAAAATTAAAAATATCCGGTTATAATCTTGACAAAATTATTTATTTCTATTAAAGTTAGTCTTGCCTAATATTATTTAAGTTAACTAAGTTATTTTAATTATAATTTAATTTTAAGGCAGAATTTAGCAAGATATCAGTAGTTTATTAGAATGTCATTGGCAGACTATTGGCAAGGATTAAAAAAATGTTTACGAACATTGATAAAATTTTTAATATAAATACTTATTAAAAACTAAAAATGGGAAATAGCAGGCATACAATTCCTTCACCTACTTTGACTCTGGCAGGCGCTGTTCAAGGCAGGAAATACAAGATTGATAAAATACCAGGAGGTCATTGTCTAAATTCCAGATTACTGTCATTAGGATTTTTACCCGGTGAGGTTATTTTGGTAATAAACCAATCAGGGTGGGGTCCGCTTACAGTATTGGTCAAAGGCTCTAAGATTGCACTTGGCAGGGGAATAGCCCATAAAATCCCTGTGCAGGAATTAGACTATAAAAGCAATGGTTGAAGCAAAGAACAGTCAATTAATAATTGCTCTTGCGGGGAGTCCTAATTCAGGAAAAACCTCCATATTCAACAATCTTACAGGTGCAATGCAGCATGTAGGCAATTATCCCGGTGTAACTGTTGAACAAAAGACCGGCCTGAGAAAATACAGGGGCTACAGTATAAAAGTATTTGATCTTCCCGGGACCTACAGCCTTACGGCCTATACTCTTGATGAGATTGTTGCCAGGAATTATATAATAAATGAAAAGCCTGATGTTGTCGTAAGCATAGTTGACTCTTCAAATCTTTCACGAAATCTCTATCTTTCCACTCAGCTGATAGAACTTGACGTCCCGCTTGTGTTCGCATTTAACATGTCAGATATATTCAAAAAAAGCGGAACGGAAGTTAACCTGGACCTGCTTTCGGTGCTTCTGGGGGCTCCGATAGTCCAGACTGTGGGCAGCAAAGGCACAGGAATGAGTGAGCTTCTGGATAAGGTCTTAGAAGTTCATGAGAATCCGCAGGCAAGAAAAAGAGTGAATTTAAAGTATGGAGACGAGCTTGAAAATGAGGTAAGTAAAATTATCGAAATACTTAAAAAAACCCAGGCAAAATTATCCCAAAAATTTAATTTAAGATGGCTTGCAATTAAGCTGTTTGAGCAGGACAGGGAAGTTTTAAAATCATTAAAAGTACTTTTGGAAGAAAAATTTTATACAGATCTGGTTAAAGCGGCAGAAAATTCAATCAATCATATAAAAAATGTCTCAAGAGATATGCCAGAAACAATAATTGCAGAGTCAAGGTACGGCTTTATAAATGGGGCACTAAAGGAAACCCTTATAGAAAAGCCGCAAAATGAGGTATCAGCAAGCGACAGGATTGACCGGGTTTTAATTAACAGAGTATTTGGACTCCCAATTTTTGCTATAATCATGTGGCTCATGTTTCAGTTAGTTTTTAAGGTGGGAGATTATCCTATGAACTGGCTGGCTCTTGGTTTTTCCAGGCTGTCACAACTGCTTTCAACCGCACTGCCTGCAGGATTGCTGAAATCGCTTTTAATTGACGGCATAATAGGCGGGGTTGGAGGTATACTTGTTTTTACGCCTAAAATAATGCTTTTGTTTATATGTATCGCGCTTCTTGAGGACAGTGGATATATGGCAAGAGTTGCATTTATCATGGACAGGGTTATGCACAAGATTGGGCTTCATGGTAAATCTTTCATTCCTATGCTCATAGGCTTTGGATGCACAATACCGGCATATATGTGCACGAGAACTCTTGAAAGTAAAAATGACAGGATGATAACAATGCATATAAATACTTTCATGAGCTGCGGCGGGAGGCTTCCTATTTATATTTTATTTGCAGGCATATTTTTCCCAAAAAATGCAGGCAACATAATTTTTTCCATATACGTCATTGGGATTGTGTTTGCGGTGCTTACGGCAAAATTGCTGCGGGCAACAAGGTTCAAAGGCGAAGCAGAACCATTTGTAATGGAGCTTCCTACTTACAGGGTTCCTACAGTTAAGGGTGTACTGATTCATATGTGGGAAAGGACCTGGCTGTACTTGAAGAAGGCAGGAACAATAATATTGGCAATTTCCATAATAGTGTGGATTCTTTTTACATTCCCAAGGATTGGAAACGCATATTCTGAAGGCTGCAGCGAGCAACTGGCAGTTCTGGAACAATCATTTAGTTTGGGTGATATTTCTGAGAAAGAATATAAGGATTCCGCACTGGTGATAGAAGGCAAGATAGCAGCGGAAAAGCTGGCCCATTCTGCAGCCGGAAAAATAGGACGCTTTGTGGAACCGGTTTTTAAGCCGCTCGGGTTTGACTGGAGGCTTTCCCTGGCTTCAATCTCGGGAATGGCCGGCAAAGAAGTAGTGGTATCTACAATGGGGACACTTTTTAGCCTGACAAATGAAAACAAGGATTCACAGTCACTAAGAAGTGCGATAGCGGGGCAGTATAACCCACTGGTTGGTTATAATTTTATGTTGTTTTCACTTCTTTACTTCCCCTGTATTGCAAGCCTTGCAGTTTTTCGAAAAGAAGCCGGGACAAAAGAGCTTCTTTTCCAGATCGGATACACGCTTGGGCTTGCATGGGTGGTGTCGTTTATTGTTTTCCAGGTAGGGAGGATTTTTATTTAAGATGTTTAAGATAATAGAAATTGTAATAATAGCAATCGCCGGTTCAGTGGCGACGGGATTTTTTATCTGGTACTTTGTCAATGAAATTAGAGGTAGAAAAGCATGCGCAAGCTGTGCGGTTAAGGATAAAAATTATTGAGGGGTATGTTTTACATAAGTTACAAATGTTGTTAATATAAATTTAAGGGTGGGATATGGAAACTTTATCGCAATGCCTTGAGGACTATCTTGAGGCAATATATATAATAAATCTTAACAAGAAAGTTGTAAGGGTTAAGGAAGTAGCCGAATTCCTCAATGTAAAAAATCCTTCGGTTGTTGATGCAATCTCAAAACTTGCTGAAAAAGGGTTTGTAACTCATGAAAAATATAGTTACTTGAATCTTACTGAAAAGGGTGTGGAATCTGCAAAAGGTGTTTATAAAAAACATGGTGAAATATTTGAGTTCTTGAACAAGGTCCTGGGGATGGATATTGATACTTCTGAAAAAGATGCCTGCGGTATTGAACATTATATAAGCAGAAAAACACTTGATAAGATCGTTAAGCTTATGGAATTCCTGGAGACGAGTCCCGAGGGCTATCCTGACTGGCTTGCGAATTTCAATTACTTTATTGAGCATGGTAAAAGACTTGAACCCTAATGTAAATACAATAAAAAATTCACATACTATTACTAAGATTATTTTTGTAAAATTTTTTATGAAAAATTAATATAGCGGATAATTTTAATATTTAAAAAAAGGTTATTTAATGTTTAATTTTGACGTTAACATCATATTCTGGTCCGCAGTAGTTTTAATTGCGATAATGTCCCAGGTGCTAATAGGCACCGTAAGGGTAATCATGATGGTAAAAGGCAAAAAAGTTTTTGCAATAATTCTTGGGTTTTTTGAAGCTGCAATAGGCCTGACCAATATCATTCTGGTGATATCAAATGCTGTTAAATCGGGCATTAATTTCTTTATAATTTTATTTTATTCAGTCGGATTTTCCGCAGGCTTGTATTTGGGCATGCTTATTTCCCACAAAATATCGAAAGATCTATTGAGTATACAAATTATTACAAAGTATCCCGATAATACCGTAGAAGATTTGCTCAGGGCAAACGGATTTGGAGTTACCTGTTATAAGGGGAGTGGCAAGGACGGTAATTTAAAAGTTTTAAATGTTATATGCCAGAAGACTAAGCTGGAACAATTAAAAAAACTTGTCTACGGTATTGATAAAAAAGCAATGCTTGTGAGCCATACGATTGAAGGTCTGAGCGGAGGGTTTCTTTTTGATATAAAGAGCAGGGTTTAGGCTGGCATTCTCTGCGCGGTCCATTATTTTCATGCTAAAAGGGATTTTTTAGGAAACGGGATTTATGGAAAAATACATTACAAAGGAAGACGGCAAACAGGAACTTTTTGAGGAGGAAAAAATAAAGAAGTCTTTATTAAATGCAGGAGCAGATGTAAATACTGCGGCCTCTACTACAGATTCCATAAAAAATAATTTAAGAAATTATATGCTGACAAAAGATATATATAGTCAGGCAATCAAACAACTCGGGAAGAAGCAGCCTTCAGTTGCGCTAAAATATACATTAAAGAAAGCCATCATGGATCTTGGTCCAACCGGATATGTTTTTGAAAAATACATGGCAAAAATACTAAAAGAATATGGGTTTAAGACCGAAGTCAGCTGTCTTGTCGCTGGCTTCTGCGTTAATCACGAAGTTGATGTGATTGCTGAAAAAGATGGAGAACATTATATGATTGAATGCAAATATCATAATAATTCAGGCGCGGGCAGCGATATAAAAACCGCCCTTTATGTTCACAGCAGATTCCAGGACATAAAAAAGGGTTGTGAGGCTAATTTAAATTGTTACAATTTGAGGGAGGGGTGGCTTGCAACAAACACTAAGGTGACAAGTGAAGTAATCAAATATGCAAATTGCGTAAAATTGAGAATTGTTGCATGGCATTACCCAAAACAGGAAAATCTGGAGTATTTTATTGAAAATAAGAAACTATATCCTGTTTCGATATTGCAGGGGTTAAATACTCAACAAAAAACGATACTTTTTGATCAAGACACCATAACAATTCAGGATTTTCTGGAATATACTCCGGACAGCATTGCCAGAACAATTCATAGCAATCCCGCATTTGCTCATCGTCTGTTTGAACAGGCGGAAATGCTGCTGTCCTGATTCCACTTCAAGTTGAGTGGTATTTGTACTAACTTATAACTTTTATAAAAAAATTGACAATATAAGGGTCGAATTGTATTTCTGATAATTTTTTTAACTCTTCAATTGCCTTATCCTTGCTTATTGCTTTTTTAAAAGGCCTGTCACATAGCATTGCGTCATATGCATCAACAACTGCAAAAATACGGGATATGATTGGTATTTCCTCACCTTTTAAATTATATGGATAGCCGTTGCCATTCCACCACTCATGGTGACTCATAATTGCCTCTGCAACAGGAGCGAGCTTATTTGATGATTTCGCTATGTTATATCCTATTTCCGAATGCCTTTTCAATATTTTCCACTCCTTTTCATTTAGAGTAGCCTTTTTTTCAAGAATATCCTCCAATACTGCAACCTTTCCAATATCATGAATGGCTGAAAGAATGCCCAGTTTATCAAGTTCACCTTCGGGTAGTTTTAATTCCCGGCCTAATTTCAATGCCAACTTTTTAATCCTGGCAAGATCGTCCTTTGATTCATGACTTTTTTCCCAAAGAGCATTCTGAAGAGAATCTATTGTGTTATTTGAGATATTAGCAGTGGTTAAAAATTTACTCTTGTACATGTTCTCTTCTGCTTCTTTCAAAATAGAATTTATATCTTTTTTTATGTCAGTTTTAGTTGAAGCTCCAAGAGATAGGCTTAAAGGAATACTATCTCTATCATTATTATTGTTTCTGCAGCATTCCTGTATTCTTGTTATCAAATCACTTGCCACTTGATCAGCAGTTTTGGGCAGCAGTATTGCAAACTCATCACCACCCCACCTTGAAATTATATCTTCCTTTCGGCAGCTTTCCTTTAAAAATTTTCCACACTTTATCAGGAGATTATCTCCTTCCTTATGCCCAAAAGCATCATTTACAAGTTTTAAACCATTTACATCCCCTATAATAATGCTCAGCGGCAACTGTCTTATTGTATCCAGTCTCCTAAGTTCCTCTTCAAAGTATGCTCTGTTGAACAAATTAGTCAGCTTGTCATAAAAACAATATCGGTTATACCTATTTCTTTCCAGTTTTTTAAATCTTTCCAAACGCTTTTGTAATTTTGACAGCTCTAGTATTAATTCCTTTTTTGATTTTTTGTTATGGTCCATTTTGTTTTAATTTGTATTTAATACTTATGATAAATAAACCCTTTTTCTATATTTTATATATAATCTTTAATTCTTCAACTATATAATCCACCAATACTTCCCTGGTAGGAAACATTCTTTATTACACTATAGCACGCCTTCGCTAATAGAGTATTAATATTTTTTAAAAAATTGTAAAATCTTATAAAAGGTTTAAAAAATTATTAATGAAGCAGTAAGTTTAAAAAAGCCTTATTAATTACTTATAATGGGATGAAAATAATTACCGAAGCAATTAAAATTACATTGCTGAGAGATATGATGCTTGATATGTTCGGCAATTTTGTTAAAGCAGTCATTGACGTTGAAAAAGAAATAATGGCTATTGACGGGGAATTACACGCTGACGAAGAGGCTTTACTTTTAGCTAAGGGCTCCAGGCAGGAGAATCTCTGGGGTATTAATATTTATCCGGAATTATCAAAAGCAGAAAGGGTTGAATTTGACTCGATGATAAACTTAAGACCCCGTCAGGGAAACCGCACAAGAAGTGTTGACGATCCTGAGGTCTGCAGTAAAATAATCAAGATAGTAAATAAATTAATAGAAGATGAAAACCCAGCATAAAAACATTGAAGAGAGATGGAGCAATTTAAGTTTTTTTGAACAGATGGCAAATATCGGAAGTGAAGTTGAAAGGGCATTAAGTTGGCAGGTGAAAGGCAACAGCCGGTACTGCCTTCTGGCATTCGAAAGATCCCTCGAATTACTGGATTTTACTACTGCCGGAATAAAGGAATTGCATAGGTTAAAGGAACTCAAACGTTT
>CAZFFH010000043.1:7458-10877 GCA_964518375.1 uncultured Actinomycetota bacterium | reverse complement strand
GTGAATTTTTATTTGAAATATTGTTGCAATAGTGCTATTAATTGCATATAATTTATTGGCACTAAAGACAAATATCGAAAGGAGATAGATGGCTACTATAACTAAAGAGCAGAAAATAGAAATGCTTAAATTGATTATAAAAATCAGGCGTTTTGAAGAAAGAACAGTTCAGCTTTACCAGACTGCCAGGATATGGGGATATCTTCATCCATATATTGGCGAAGAAGCAGTTGCTGTGGGGACTTGCGCAGCTATAAATAAATCGGATTATATTGTTTCTACACACAGAGGGCATGGCCATAGTATAGCGAAGGGCGCTGACTTGAATAGAATGATGGCTGAGCTTTTAGGTAAAGCGACAGGATACTGCAAGGGCAGAGGAGGTTCAATGCATATTGCCGATACAGAGCTTGGAATGTTAGGGGCAAACGGTATCGTGGGTGGCGGAATACCAATTTCTGTTGGAGCAGGGTTTAGCTGTAAAATGGAAGGAAAAGGCAGGGTTACCATATGCTTTTTCAGTGATGGTGCAAGTAACAACGGAGTATTTCATGAATCCTTAAACATGGCAGCCATATTTAAGCTTCCTGTTATATATGTTTGTGAAAACAATATGTATGCTATTTCAATGAGCTGCACTGAATCTGTTTCCTGCGAAAACATTGCCGACAGGTCAGTTTCTTACGGTATTCCCGGCGACATCGTTGACGGAAGCGATCCCATTGACGTATTTGAGGCAGTTCAAAGAGCTGTAAAGCGTGCAAGAGAAGGTAACGGGCCCACCCTGATTGAAGCTAAAACTTACCGTTTTGGGGGACACCATCCAAATGACCCTGCAGAATACAGGGACAAGAAAGAAGCAGATTATTATAAAAAAGAAAAAGATCCGGTTATTAATTTCAAGAAACAACTTATTGATGAAAAGATACTTTCTGAAAATGACATTGAAGTGATTGAAAAAGGTATCATAAAAGAGGTCCAAGACTCCGTAAAATTTGCTGAAGAAAGCCCGGAACCTCAGCTTGATAAGTTTTTAGAAGAGGTTAAATCGATATAGAAAGGAATCCAATGAGAGAGATTGAATATAGGGAAGCGATTAGAGAAGCTGTTATTGAAGAAATGGATAGGGATCCAAAAGTATTTCTGATTGGCGAAGATATTGGTAAATATGGCGGAGCTTTCAGGGCTTATAAAGGGTTGCTTGAAAAATATGGTCCTGACAGGGTAATAAATACACCAATTTCAGAAGCTGCAATAATTGGGGCAGGTATCGGTGCCGCTGTAACAGGTTATAGGCCGATTTCTGAACTCATGTTCATTGATTTTGCAGCTCTTGCCATGGATCAGATCGTAAACCAGGCAGCTAAAATCAGGTATATGACAGGTGATAATCTTAATGTTCCGCTAGTTATAAGGACACAGGGCGGGGCCGGGAGAGGGGTTGCCGCGCAACATTCCCAGAGTCTGGAGGCATGGTTCTACCATGTTCCGGGACTTAAAGTAGTGATGCCGGCTACGCCTTATGATGTAAAAGGACTTCTAAAGACTGCAGTAAGAGATAATAACCCCGTTATTTTTATAGAGCATAAGATGATATACTTAAATAAAGGTCCTGTTCCCCAGGAGGAATATCTTATACCTTTTGGTGTTGCAGATATCAAGAGGGAAGGCAGCGATGTTACAATTTTTGCATATTCAAATATGGTATTCAAATCACTCCAGGCCGCTGTAGAGCTTGAAAAAGAAGGAATAAGCTGTGAGATTTTTGATCCAAGAACTCTCGTACCACTGGACGAAGAAGCATTGATTAAATCTGTTAAGAAAACAGGCCGCCTGGTTATAGTCAGCGAAGCCTGCCAAAGAGGAAGTATTGCTTCAGACATTTGTGCCAGGATAAACCAGAAAGCTTTTGACTACCTGGATGCTCCTGTGAAAATAGTTGCAGGCCTTAATACTCCAATTCCTTACAATGCAACGCTGGAACAGGCTTGTATTCCACATAAGGAAAATATAATAAGTGCAGTAAAAGAAATACTGCAGTAAAAGAGTACCGGAATAAAGGAGGAAATTATGTCAACATATGAAAAGTCAGCCATGCAAAGGCTGGCAGAATCTTCGGAAGATATCGAGCTCTGGTGGGACTCTTCACCACTAATTTTTGACTATTGGGTCGGGAAAATGGTCGAGAAAGCTTCTTTTACCGAAAAGGAAGCTTTAAAAAAGCAACTAAAAATTTTATTCGACAGCGCCAGTCCCGCAGACACATTGTTTAGTGGAGTTACCACAAACCCCAGGCTGACAAAAAAAGTTCTTGAGTTGATTCCGGAAGTTGTAAATCCAATAATAGACAAAATAATCAGGGAAAATCCTTACAAAAGCAATTATAAGATTGCATGGAAGTTTTACAAAGCTATTACTGAAAAAGGCACACAGCTTTATATGCCTTTGTTTGAAAAATCTAAATATAAGAAAGGATATGTAAGCGCACAGGTTGATCCCAGGCTGATTACCGATGTAAAGGAAATGATGCTGCAGGCGCTGGAGCTTAAAAAAATTGCCCCGAATATAATAGTCAAGTGCCCTGGTTCAAAAGAAGGAATTTATGTTATTCAGGTTTTAACTTCACTTGGTATTCCTACTAATGCAACACTGGTATTTAGTGTTCCCGGTGCAATGCAAGTTGCAAAGGCTGTAAAGAGAGGCCATGAAATCGGCAGCCAATGGGGAGTAGATTATAACCAGTGGCGATCTGTAATAACAATAATGATTGGAAGGTTTGAAGGAAGGCCACAGTTTGCAGAAAGCGCTAAATCTGCAGGTATAGAGTTAACGGAAGAATTACAAAGATGGGCCGGAGTTGCAATAGCTAAAAAAGCTTGCCAGCTCCTAAATGATAAAAATAATGGATATTTAAGCAAGTTGCTTCTTTGCTCAGCAAGACCAGGTCCGGGACCTGAAAATATTTATCATATCGAAAAAGTTGCAGGAGGTAATCTTGTCTATACTTTAAATCCTGAAGTAATAGATGATTTTCTGAGAATCTGCAAGAATAAGGATATTTATAATCAGGTAAATGAGCCTGTTCCTGCTATAGTTATGGATAAGCTCTTGAAAATACCTTATTTTAAGGCAGGTTTTGATGAAGATGGCATAAAAATAGAAGATTTTATAAACCAGCCGGCTTTTGTTTATACCAAGGAAGAATTTTCGGGTTCAATGAAAGAAATTGAAGACTATGTTATAGAGAGAAAAGCGAAATTATCTCAGGTATGAGATTATAAGTTTTCAATAATCTTTTTAGGAAAAAGGCTTTCAATGATAAAAAAAAGTTTTTTGGTTTTTGATTTTGGTGCAAGCAATGGCAGGGTAATTGTCGGTAATTATAAGGGCAATAAAATTGAAATGGATGTTACTCACCG
>CAZFFH010000043.1:0-7358 GCA_964518375.1 uncultured Actinomycetota bacterium | reverse complement strand
CCGGAAATAAAAAATGCTAAGACTTTTTTGGCCATTTCGGATATATTCAATTATTTCCTCACTGGAAACACCTTTAATGAGATAACCAGATTTACAACAAGTATTTTATATGACCAAAAAGAAGGTAGGTTAGCCGATGCTATTTTTGATAAATTTAGTTTGCCTAAAGATATCTTTCCGCCAATACTAAGGCCTGGTGAAAAAATTGGAGAAATAACTGAAAACATTTGTAAGGAGCTTGATGTAAGAGCTGTTGAAGTAATCGCCCCTGCAACACATGATACAGCATCGGCTGTCGCGGGTATTCCTGTAACAGATAAAAATTCGAACTGGGCCTTTTTAAGCATGGGTACCTGGTGCTGTTTGGGCAAGGAAACAGAAAAACCATTAATCAACAGTGAGGTATTTAAGACAACATTTTCCAATGAGGCGGGAGTTGAGAATACAAACCTGCTTGTAAAAAACTACAATGGACTCTGGATCATACAGCAATGCAGGGAAAAATGGATTAAAGAAAAAGGCGAAGATATAAGCTGGAAAGATATAGACAGGCTTTATCCGTCTGCTAAGCCATTCAAGGCTTTCATCGATATGGACGACCCTGCCTTTGGCCGGCATCAGCTGGAAATGCCAAAAATTGTCATGGATTACTGCAGGAAGACCGGCCAGGAAGTGCCCTTAAGTATTGGTGAAATTTCAAGATGCATTTATGAAAGCTTAGTCCTGAAATTCCGATATTACATACTGATGCTTGAAAAACTTACAGGCAAGAGAATAGAATTACTGCATATTGTAGGCGGAGGGACAAAAAATAAGTTAACATGCAAGTGGATGGCAGATGCTACAGGGAAACCCTTAAAAGCAGGTCCTACAGAAACAACATCAATGGGCAATTTAATCATGCAGCTTAAAGCAGCAGGTGAGATAAATAGCCTTGATGAAGGCAGGCAAATATCTCAAAATTCTTCAGAAGTTGATTACTTTACCCCGGAAGATAGCCAATCATGGGATATGGCCTATGAAAGGTATCTAAAGATCCTAACCCTATCTAAAGATACTTAAAAGTAATATAAAATATTTTCTACCATTCATTCTAAATATCCAGAGCCAGTTTTCCGGCTTTGGAATAGTTTTTCTTTTTCATATCATGAAAAATTATTTCCACTGCATCTTCTTTCACTTTTGCAACTTCTTTAATTACATCAGTTATCTTCTTTGCCATTTCTCTCTTTTGATCAACTGTTCTTCCTTCAATTAGTTCTATTGTAACTACCGGCATTTCATTTCCTTTCTTAAATTTTTAATACCAGTTTTTTTAATTCATCAATAGGTTTGCCGCCATTAAAAAAGATCTTAAATAGAGTTTTAAAAAGTGGAAGCTCGTCTAACATTTTTTTATCCAGGGTCTCAAGCCATTGTGCGGCAAGTTCTAAAGCAACATAGCCTTCGCCATATTCACCATCATCAGACATATCCTTGAATGCCTTTTGCGGGTTAATTCCTCTACCAACAAGTTCCCCAAGTTTCCGGTTTCTGCCGGCTGCTGATGTTACATAAAGGTCCCCAATACCTGCAAAATCAAAAACTGTATCCCTGTCACCCCCGGCTCTTTCAACAATTTTAGAAATTTCTTTAGCAGCCTGTGCAAAAAGAAGTGCAGTAAAGTTAAAATACAATCCGTCGTATTCTTCCCTGAATAGCCCATCACAGATACCGGGAGCCATGGCGTATATGTTCTTAAAGGTTGATGAAAGCTCCACTCCTATAACATCTTCTTTTGCAACTATCCTGTAATAATCTGTTTTCAGTTGGGCAATCATATCTTTTATTTTCTCATTAGTTATACCATACATGCTTACCGAGGGCATTTCATAAGCAAGATCCAGCGCCCTTACCGGCCCCCCTACAGTGGCCCATGCAAAATCCCTGGGACCAAACTTCTTGCTTAGCATATCAAGGGCAGCCTGTGTTGCCCTTACAATAGAACCCTTATAGTTTACAAGTCCTTTGGTCAGCTTAAAGAAGTATACGGGAGCGGCAAGGTTGTCCAGAACCATTTCAAATACCTTGACAAAACCTTCACTTGTTACTGCCATAAAGAGCATGTCAATACCAGACAGCGCTTTGCCGAGGTCTTTGGAATACATGGGAACTACAGAAGGTGGCAGGGCTTTTTTTAGCTTGGGATGGTATCCTGCAAGGCTTGAGCCTATTATCTCATCGTCGAGCCATGTGCCCCATAGGTTTACTTCTATGTTGTTTGCAGACAGCGGAAATGTTATTGCGCTTCCCATGTACCCGGCTCCTATTACTGCTGCACGTAGAGGTACGGCTTTACTCTTGGTCATATTGGGCCGCGCTTGTTTATACTCTGCCGTATTAGTGTCTGTTTCTATCTGCCATGCTTCTTTCTTGTGTTTTTGTATTTGTTCTACTGTACCATGTGGTTGTGTTGCTTTAGCCAAGCGGACCTCCGGTGTAAAAGAAAATTCTCAGGCAATTTTATAAATAACATCAAATTCTTTAAAATTTTGTTAAAAGATATATCATTAGAATATATCTTATTTTATTTTTATTGAAGTAAAAATTAAAGAATTTACGTCTATGAATTTAATAGAAATAAAAACTGAAGGAAATTTTAAAAGATTAAGGGATGCAAAGCTAATATATCATTTAATTTTTAATAGTTTTATGTAATCAGCTTTTTAAATGGTATTTATTTTTCATTAATTTTGCTAAACTCTTATTTTGCAAAACTCTTTATAAAATTTGAACTTTAGCTGATTTTGCTTTAGATTAACAGGAGGTAAATTAACGGGTGGATTTTTATATTGGTTATGACATTGGAGCCATTAGCGTAAACCGGGCAGTTATAGACAGCAACAAAAATATAATAGACGTTCTCCCATATTCGAGACATCATGGCGAGCCTGTCAGGTTAGTTGCTAAAGATATTGAAGCTCTGGCAAAAAGAAAGGACCTTGAAAAAATATCGGGGATCGCATTTACCGGCTCAGGAGGTAAAATCCTGGCAAGTCTGTTGCATGCTGATTTTATAAATGAAATTGAAGCAATAATAACTTCAGTAAAATATTTTTACAGCGATATAAAAACCGTAATTGAAATCGGGGGCCAGGATTCAAAATTTATAGATCTGGTTGCCGGTGATTATGCGATGAATGAATTATGCGCTGCGGGCACCGGGTCATTTCTTGATCAGCAGGCATCTCGTTTTAATCTTACAATAGAAGAATTTGTAGAGCTTGCCTTAAAATCAAAAAGTCCCTCAACAATAGCAGGCAGGTGCAGTGTTTTTGCAAAGTCAGATATGATTCATCTGCAGCAGGAGGCTGCCAAGGACGAAGATATAGCTCTGGGCTTATGTTATGCCATGGCAAGAAGCTTCAAATCAGGCATTGTCAAAGGTAAAAAGTTCCAACCCCCAATAATTTTTTGTGGTGGAATTTCGTTTAATAAAGCGATGCTCAAGGCCTTCGAAGATATACTAAAAGAACAGGTAATAATTCCAGAGCATCGGGAATCTATCGGAGCTATGGGTGCGGCTTTAAGTTTAGTTTTAAAAAATCACAAACAACAGGTCAGCCTGGAGGAAATAGGCAGTGCTCTTAGTGATTATATAAAAAACTTTAAATACAAAAAGGAAACACTCAAACCTTTAGTTCTGGAAAAGTCCAGGCTTCCGGCAGCAATTGGTGCCAAGTATGATTTCAAAGGCAAAAAAATTGATGCATTTATAGGCGTAGACGTGGGCTCTATCAGCACCAACGTAGTTGCAATAGGCAGGGATAAAAAGCTTATTGCAAAGTGCTACCTTAGAACCGCCGGTCGTCCAATCGAAGCAGTAAGGAAAGGCATCGAAATCATAGGAAATGAAATTGGCGGCAGTATAAATGTAAAAGCTGTTGGAACAACCGGCTCCGGAAGATATTTAATAGGGGACCTGGTGGGTGCCGATACTATTATTAATGAGATAACTGCACAGGCAACTGCTGCAGCGAACATAGATAAAACCGTTGATACTATTTTTGAAATTGGCGGCCAGGATTCAAAATATATCTCGCTTGAAAAAGGTGTTGTGGTTGATTTTGAGATGAATAAGATTTGTGCAGCAGGCACGGGTTCATTTCTTGAAGAACAGGCTGAGAGATTTGATATAAAAATTGAAGATTTTGGCGGCAGGGCCCTGAAAGCTGCTTCACCTTTGAATCTGGGCGAGCGCTGTACAGTTTTTATGGAAACAAATGTTTATTCACATTACCAGAATGGCGCAGGCATTGAGGATATCCTGGCCGGACTGGCATATTCTATTGTCATCAACTATATAAACAGGGTTGTCGGCAGGAAAAAAATTGGAAATAAAATCTTCTTCCAGGGTGCCGTGGCTTACAATAAGGCAGTAGTGGCTGCATTCGAAAATTACCTTGGAAAAGAAATTATAGTCCCGGAAAATCATGAAGTAACCGGTGCCATAGGAACTGCAATAGCCACTCTTGAAAATGAAAGAGAAGAGACAAATTTCAGGGGTTTTAGCAATATTGCCAGGATTAAATATGCCCAGAGTTCGTTTGAATGTGGAGGCTGCCCTAACATGTGTGATATAAAAAAAGTGACTTTTGAGGGCTCCAAAGCACTGTTTTATGGTGGAAGATGCGAAAAATATGAAAAGGTGAAATCTTCCGGAAATGGCCCGGCTGATCTTTTTGCCCAAAGAGAAGAATTGTTGCTGGGCGCTTATAAAAAGCATAATAGTGAAACTGATAAAAAACGTAATAATGAACCTGATATAGAACCCGATAAAAAACCTATAGTCTATGTTAAAAAAATTGGCATACCATTTACCATGCTGACATATGAGTTTTATCCATTCTGGGATGCTTTTTTAAGCGAGCTGGGATTTGAAGTTGTGCTTTCTGACAAGACTAATAAAAAAATCATAAACGATGGCCTTGGGCTTGTAGTTGCCGAAACCTGTTTTCCCATGAAGGCAGTTCTCGGACATGTGCAGAATCTTTTAGATAAGCAGGTTGACTATATCTTCATTCCAAGTATCAGGGACATGCCTTGCAAGGATAATAAAATTGAAGGGGTAAGGACAGGAAGCTATCCATGCCCATTTGTTCAGGGGATGTCAACAATGGTCAAAGCATCAATGAATATAGACGAAGATATGCTTATCGACCCGCTTATTAATTTTAGCTTCAAAGAATACCTGAAGGAAAATCAGTTAAGAAAATTGGCAGAAAGGCTGGGCAAAAAAGGCAAAATTATAAAAAAGGCGATAAGCCATGCCCAAATAGCTCAGCAAAAATTCTATACTTCTATTGCCCAAAAAGGTGCCGAAGCTTTAAACAGGCTTGGGCCAGACGAAACAGCTGCTGTTATAGTCAGCAGGCCATATAACAGCTGCGATAGCATTATAAGCATGGGTATTCCCAAGAAACTCAGGGAAATAGGTATGCAGGCAATACCTCTTGATTATTTACCACTGGAAAATATTGACCTTTTTGAAAAATGGCCGAATATGTATTGGGAATTTGGCGATCGAATCATGAGCGCTGTTGAAATAATAAAAAAAGATAAGAGGCTGTATCCTGTTTATATAACCAATTTTGGATGTGGCCCTGATTCTTTTATCATGCAGTATTTTGAAAGAGAAATGGACAGGCCATTTTTAAAAATGGAAGTCGACGAGCATACTGCAGGAGCAGGTGTCATAACAAGATGCGAAGCATTTTCAGATTCCTTGAAGAATATTAAAAACTTAAAGGAATTTCACAAGTTCAAATCCATGGGCAGCATCGATAAAAATGACCCGCCTTTTAAGCGAGAGGATAACAGGACAATCTATATCCCGTATATGGGAGATGGTGCTTATGCTATAAGCGCTGCTTTCAAATCCTATGGAATAAATGCTGAGGTGATGCAGTCCGACCATGAGACCCTGGAGATCGGGCGAAGGCATACACTTGGAAAGGAATGCTATCCATTCATAATTACTACCGGAGATATTTTAAAGACATTAAAATATAACGATCCTAAAAAAGTTGCATTTCTAATGCCCCTGACTCACGGACCCTGCAGGTTTGGACAATATAATAAGATGCAGAAGATTATAATCAAAGAGCAGGGATATGACGATGTTCCCATAGTAGCTCCCGGAGCGCCGGAAAGCAGCCAGTTTTACAAGGAATATGATATGCAAGGCAGTAAGGGTACAAGACTTCTCTCACGTGCAATGGCCGGAGCTTTTGCAGTCGACTATTTAAATAAATTTTTAAGGCATGTTAGGCCATTTGAGGTAAATAAAGGAGAAACAGATAGCATATATCAAGCGCATCTTAATAAAGTCTGCCAAATTATTGAAAATAAAGAAAACGCCAAAGTACTTGATAAGCTAGCCGGAGTGCTTGAATTGGCAAAAAAAGATTTTGAAAGCATTAAAAGAAAAGATGAAATAAAACCTGTTATTGGAATAGTAGGGGAAATTTATGTAAGGAATCATCCTTTCAGCAATAATGAAGTTGTAAGAAAAATTGAAGAACTTGGCGGAGTAGTTGAAATACCTGATTTTGGAGAATGGCCCGATCATACCAATGCTACAAGCAAACTTGATATTTCAATAAAGCAAAAAGACCTTGCCTATAAAATTATGAAAAGCTTTAGTTTCGGTAACGGCTACGATAATAGCAATAATAGTGGTTATGGTGACGGTTACGAAAACTCAAACTATTTTAATGACAGCAACAGTTTTTTAACATTAAAAAAGCACCTCCCGAATTATGCGCGAGGGCTTAAGTTCTTTGTTGCAAACAGGATTTTTAAACATGTGCTTGTAAATTATCATGAAATACTGGAAAAACCGTTAAAGGATTCAATGCTGGATCTGGAAGAGGCTGATATTTATGAAATCTGGGATAATGCTGAACCATACATAATCAAATGGTTTGGTGAAGCTGCCCTGAGTGTAGGCAAATCGGTTGCCTGGATTAAAAAAGGGATAGACGGAATTGTAAATGTGCTTCCTTTTACCTGTATGCCGGGAACTATGGTAACGGCTATTTCCAAAAGACTGCGGGAAGAATATGGTGTGCCCTGGCTCAATCTTGCATTTGATGGTCTTGAGCAGGGAACCAGTGAAACCAGATTGGAAGCATTTATGTACCAGGCAAAAGAGTATAAACTTGGCAAGTTAAATAAAGAAAAATAATACTGCTGCTATTTACTGAGGATGTTATTATATATAGTTATTTTATTTACTTACTGTTCCGTAAACAAATATATGATGCCCACACTTGCCGAAATTTCAATTTCCTGAGGTAAAATCTCTGGTGCTGAAA
>CAZFFH010000042.1:1787-10898 GCA_964518375.1 uncultured Actinomycetota bacterium | reverse complement strand
TACAAATAATATTACAAGTTTATACTTTTGTCAAGCTTTTTTTAAAAAAATTTTTATTTAAAATATTAAAGATTTTTTTAAATCTATATTGCTGTTAAGGTTTTTTAGTAATAGGATAATCTAATTTTGTTATGTTACAAAAATGTTACAAATATGTTATTATATTGCAGATATTTAATGCTTATATGATAAATACATATACATAAGTTACTCTTATTAGAGTTTTAAAATATACATACATAGGTTACTCAAAAATTTAGTACTCAGCTGATCTCGTTAATTTTTAAGAAAAGCCTATTGGGTAATTTTGACAATGAGTGTACGATGTTGTAAACAAATATTCATTAAGGTTACCTATGTCCATATATTTTTGGGTGTACGATGTATATATATTTGTCAATTATATAATAAATAAAATAATTAGTTATTAACTATCATTAGGAAAGGAGCCAGATGCTATATAAAGTTTTGGACAAGAAAGATTTTAAAGGTTTTTTAACCAGTCTTGTTTCAAATTATGCACTGATTGGTCCGAAAAAAATAAATAAAGCACTTCATGATTTTGTTCCAATAAAAAACGCTGATGAAATTGATCTTAATTATAAGAAAACCACCTTACCCCCTGCAAAAAAAATACTATTTCCATCATCTGAAGAATTAATAAGTTATAAACTTGAAGATAAAATTGAGATCAGTTCTTCAGTAAAGAGTGAAGAAAAAATTCTTTTTGGAGTTAATGCCTGGGATATAAACGGTATGAATTTTCTTGATAGGATATTCACCACTGATTATGTTGATGATAACTATGTGGCAAAAAGAAAAAATCTTATTGTCATTGGCGTGGATACAGAACCCTCGGAAACAAATTTTTCTATAAAGATGGGCGCTGAGTATGCCAGGGAAGGTTTTGACTTATATATGTCTGATCTGGGCAGCAAGTATTTCGTTAGAGTCGCTACTCCGGCAGGCAGCGAAATACTCGGAAAGTTTGTAAAAGTAAATGAGGCATCTGCTGCTGATTTTAATGACTACAATAAATTTCTGGATACTTACAGGAAAAAATTTAAAGTAAAAGTAGATATCAACAATTTCTTGGATAATTTTGAATTAGTTTATGGAAATGAGAAATTGTGGGAAAAGTTTTCAAAGAGTTGCTATAGCTGCGGCTCTTGTAACCTGGTTTGCCCTACTTGTTTCTGCTTTAATGTGAAGGATGAAATTCTTCTGAGTTTAAAAGCAGGGAAAAAATCAAGAGAATGGGATTCATGCATGATCCCTGATTATGGATTGGTTGCGGGGGGACACAATTTCAGGCCGACAAAGGCCAACAGGTTAAAACAAAGGTATCGATGCAAGTTAAAAACCTTTGTTGATAAATACGGCGGTTATTCTTGTGTGGGTTGCGGAAGATGTGTTGAGGCATGTTTGGCTAAAATTAATATTTATGAAGATATTAATTCAATTAAGGAAGAGGTGAGTGTATAAAAATGGTTTTAGAAATGGCAGAAAAAATAAGAAAAGATTCGCTATATGTCCCATTTATAGCAACTATCACAGATATAAAAGAACTCACACAGACTGAAAAACAATTTACCATTAAAATTGATGACATAAAAAAAAGAAAAGAATTTTGTTTCCTCCCAGGCCAGTTTGTAGAACTTACAGTTTTTGGGATTGGAGAAGCGCCTTTTTCAATACCATCTTCTCCAAATAATAATGATTTCTTTGAACTTTGTATCAGAAATATAGGCAGTGTTTCTAGTGCGCTGCACAGACTGTCTATAGGCTCAAAAGTAGGCATAAGGGGGCCTTTTGGGAAAGGTTATTTTCCGTTTGAAAAGATGGAAAATAAGAATGTGGTTATTATCGCCGGAGGATTGGGCATGGCGCCTGTACGATCTCTTTTAAAATATATTATTGAAGACAGAAAAAGTTATAAAGGTTTGACATTGATATATGGTTGTGTGGAGCCTAAAAGTATTTTATACAAAGATGAAATCAGCCAGTGGAAGAAAGACGGTAATATTGAGGTAAAATTAACTGTTGACAGGGCTGATGATAATTGGAAAGAAGCAGTAGGTGTATGCACGAATTTAATTCCGGCGCTAAATTACCCTCCGGAAGAAACGATTATTGTTGTTTGCGGCCCCCCGGTTATGTATAAATTTGTAATAATTGAATTAGAAGAGAAACATTACAAGCCTGAGAACATATTTCTTTCACTGGAAAGAAGGATGGAATGCGGTGTCGGCAAATGCAACCATTGCCACATCGGAAATAAACTAACATGTGTTGATGGGCCCGTATTTAGTTTATGGGAAATTAAGAATTTAAAGGAGGCAATATAAATGAGCAAGCCAAAAGTTGGAGTTTTTGGATTGACTGGTTGTGGCGGATGCCAGCTTGAAATATTGAACCTTGAAGATCAACTGCTGGATTTTATCAGTGCTGTTGATATTGTTCATTTTACCGAAGCTATTTCAGAGCACAGCGATACATATGAAATAGCACTTATAGAAGGTTCTGTATCAACAAAACATGATATTGAAAGGCTTGAGCACATAGCCAGGGTTGCAAAGATAATAATTGCGATAGGAGCATGTTCCTGCACTGGAGGATTGAACTGCCTGAAGAATTTGTATGGAACAGAGAAGGCAAAAGAGCTTGTGTATGGTGATAAAAAAGGCTGGATAGATGCTATTGACACCCAGCCCATCGAGAAGTACGTTAAGGTTGATTATTATTCAAGGGGATGTCCACCCGCCAGGTCTGAAATTGTTGATATTGTAAAATCTTTAATTATCGGCAAAACTCCTGAAATACCAAATTATCCTGTTTGTATTGAATGTAAGAGGCTTGGGAATACCTGCGTATATGAATTTGGGATGACCTGTATGGGCCCTATTGCAAGAGCCGGGTGTAATGCAAGATGCCCTAGCGCTAAGTCAGGTTGTGAAGCCTGCAGAGGTTTTATTGATGATCCTAATATAAATGCACAGAAAGACCTGCTGGTTCAGTATGGTCTTACTGTTGAAGATATAATGGAAGGTTTTAACTTATACAATGCTTGTAAAAAAATTGAACAAAAAACTAAGTAATTTGGAGGTCAATTAAATGGCGACAAATTTAAATATAGAAGTATCAACGCTATCAAGGGTTGAGGGCCACGGCGATCTTGTACTGGATGTAAAAAATAAGAAAATAGAGAAATTACAGCTGCGAATACCTGAATCACCAAGATTTTTTGAAGCTATGCTGGTTGGCAGGAATTATACCGAACCTTCGCATATAACTTCAAGAATTTGTGGAATTTGTTCAGTTGCTCATACTTTTACATCAATAAAAGCAACTGAAGCTGCTTTGGGTGTTAAGCTTAATGAACAAATTGTTAAATTAAGAAAACTTATAAATCATGGTGAGTATATTCAAAGTAACAGCCTGCATGTTTATTTTCTTGCAGCACCTGATTTTCTTGGAGTGGGAAGTGTAATACCGCTTGTTAAAACGCACCCCGCAGTTGTTAATATTGCAGTCAACGTGAAAAAGGTTGGAAATGAAATTGTCAGGATCATTGGTGGAAGAGCAGTTCATCCAATTACAACAGTTGTTGGTGGTTTCACAAAATTACCTACTGAAGAAGCATTGCTTAGCATTAAAGAAATGCTCAAGTCTTTATATCCAGATTTAGAAACATCGCTTAAGGTATTTAAGACTTTAAAAATCCCGGCGTTTGAAAGAGAAACAGAATATATCTCATTATCTAATAAATATGAGTATGCTCTTTATGATGGTGATATAAAATCATCTGATGGTTGGACAATAAAGGCCCAGGATTACCTGAGCAAGATTAAGGAAAAAGTCATGCAGCACTCTACCGGGAAGCATTGCCGGGCCTCCAGGGATGCTTATATGGTTGGGGCCCTGTCCAGGTTTAATAATAATTATTTAAAGCTTTCAGACAATGCAAAAGCTTATGCTGAAGAACTGGGTCTTAAATCACCCGGTTATAATACTTTTATGATTAATATTGCCCAGTTTATTGAGATTATTCACAGTGTGGATGACAGCATAAAGCTCATCGATGAACTGCTGGAAGCAGGGCTTGATGAAAGCAAGGCTATGGTAAAAATTAATGTAAAAGCCGGAAGAGGGATAGGTGCCCTCGAAGCACCCAGGGGGCTCTTAATTCATGATTATACATATGATACAAAAGGCAGAGTAGCAAAAGCTAATCTGATAATTCCAACCAATATGAATTATGCAAATATCGAAAAGGATCTGGAAGCATTTGTTCCACAAATAATTGAAAAGTCGGAAGATGAAATAAAGCTTGGCTGTGAAATGCTGATAAGAGCATACGATCCATGTATATCCTGTTCTACCCATTTCTTGAATGTGAAGCTTGTAAATAAATAATTTAACGCCAATCCACCATTTGTTGATAAAAATTATTGAAAATGGGATTGATAAACACTTTGGATCGATCTAACTGCCAAACTTATAAATAACCAGTCCGCTGCATGGTTTTGGATAGAAATATGTAGATTTTTGGGGCATTATCTGGTCCGCATAGGACAGCTTTTGGACCGTTTCAATTGTGGGTGCATTAAGTATAAAACCTGCGTCAAAATCGTAACTGGCATCATTTTTATTGATTAGCTCTAAAACTTCTTCGATGGAATGGACAAAATTTATTTCCTTAACTGCAGAGTCTGCCAGAATGACCTCAATAATCAGCTTATGCAGGATATTTACATCGAGGTACTCATAATCTGTGTCAAAATATTCTTCAACTATATTTAGCTCTTTATATAGTTTTTTTAAATCAGCTTTCAAAGTTATAAAATAACAGCCCTTGTTTTTGAAATAAAGGCACAAGCTCTTTTTTTGCATTGAAAAACTTTCCAGCATTTTATCCTTAATGCATGCAGTGTCAGGCTTTATTTCTTCAACGGTAAAATATTTTTCAATTTTTTTAATTATTTCTTCAGGCTTTACAGCATTATTAAATTTTATGGCCCTGTGGGTCGGATGGATTAAAATGTCTTTCTGGTTACCGGAAACAAAAAGAGCAAGAATATATTTATGTTCTTTATATAATCTGGATGTTTCATACCGGTGATGGCCATCAGCGATTAAAAGTGTTTTTGATTTCATCATATCCTTTATTTTCTCCACCATGCCTTCGTCAGAAATTTTCCAGAATCTAAAATGAAGTGATGAATCATAGCTAACGCTGGTTGAAATATCGCATCTCTCCTTAAAGCCGTGGTTTAATGTTGTACTTATTTTCTCATCACTGTCATTGTAAATTGTATAAATAAATTCCAAATTTGCCCTGCAAGCTTTTAAAAGGGCAAGACGATCTTCTTTAGGTTTCGAAAGGGTCTTCTCATGCCTTAAAACTTTTCCGGCACCGTATTCTTCAACTTTTAACAATCCTATGAATCCTTTAAAACTTTTCTGGCTTCCATTTTCCATAAAGGTTTCTTCAAAAAGATAAAAGCATTTTTTAAAGTCATATTTTAATATCTCTTCTTTTATCCACTCTGTAAGGATTGCTTTTGCATTTTCATATTTATTCTTGTTCGAAGTTTCGTCAGGAAGTGTCAAGGCAATAATATTATAAGGGCTGTGCCTTATTAAATATTCCTTCAGGCTGCTTGAAATAATATCATAAGGAGGCGCCAGCACTTCAGAATATTTCGATATTTTTTCAGGATTATAAATAAGCCCATTCAAGGGTAAAATATCTACCATTTTATTTTTTCTTTGTCTAAACTAAAATTGAAGTTAAATTATAATAGAAATTAAAATATTTTCAAATTTACTTTTAAGAAAACGTCAAAGTATTGTAATATATTAATATGGAAATTGAAGTTATAGAAAATGTAATGCAGTATAACAAAGAAGAGGCAGATGTAAACAGGAGCCTTTTTAAAAAAAATAATGTTCTTGTCATAAATCTTCTCTCAGCTCCAGGCGCCGGGAAAACATCTCTAATAATTGAAACAATTAAAATGCTTGGAAATGAATACAAAATTGGTGTCATAGAGGGTGATATTTCTTCAACTCACGACGCCCAGAAAATAAAGCATTTGTTAGACGACGTAGTTCAGATAAACACGGGTGGGACATGTCATTTAAATGCATCAATGGTTGCCCATGCAATATCCAGGTTAAATCTTAAGAATCTGGATATATTGATTATAGAAAATGTCGGTAATCTTATCTGTCCTGTAGGATTTGATCTTGGTGAAGACTTCAAGGTTGTACTTTCTTCAGTTACAGAAGGCGACGATAAGCCAGTCAAATACCCCAAAGCTTTTATCAGGACAAGACTTGTGGTTCTAAATAAAACTGACATGCTGGCATATAATGACTTTGAATATGATTTCTTTGAAAGCAAAATAAAGGAATTGAATCCTAATTGTCCAATAATTAAAGTTTCATGCAAAACTGGCAGCGGGTTAGATGATTGGGCAGATTGGATTAGGGCATCCTTAAAATAATGAACAATAATTCAATTCCATTGCAAAATACTACTGATAAAACCTCCGAACCAATAATAAAGATAATTGGTTTTGGCAATGTTTATATGGGTGATGATGGTGTTGGAATAAGAGTTATAGAAAAGATAAAGGAGCAGAAAATTTTTGCCGATTATAGCAATGTTGAAGTGATTGATTGTGGGACATCGGGTGTAGATCTGATCTTTTTTCTGCAACAGGCAGATAAAGTTATAGTTATAGATGCAGTGGACGGAGGCCAGGGGGTAGGAGAAGTAGTCACTTTTAGTATTGGCGAGATAATAGATTTTGGAAATAAGGTTATAAAAAGTTTTTCACTTCATGATATTAATTTAAAAGAAGTATTCGAACTTATTAGAGCCCTAAAAATAGAGAAGGATTTAAAGATAATAGGCATCAACCCAAAAGAAGTTGATTACGGTGAGAAATTATCACCTCAAATTGAAAATAAAATTCCTCAAATAATCTCAATGATTAAGAAAGAAGCCGGAATATCACACCCATAAGAATTACTTTATTTTTAGAAATAATTACTGTAACATATTAAAATCAGGTAATCTTAAAGCATATTAATGTGCTTTTTAATAATTATACAATTTTTCCTTGCGTCCTTAAATCTTAAAACTATCGGGAGGTTATAGTGTTTAATAAAAATATAGAGCTTTCTAATTGGGTTTTGGAAATGGCAAAACTCTGTAATCCTGACAGGATTGTCTGGATAGATGGTTCAGATAAACAAAAAAAAGAATTGGAAAAAGAAGCCATGGCAACCGGTGAAATGATAGAGTTAAATCAGGAAGTGCTTCCAGATTGTGTATATCATAGAACTGCCTTAAATGATGTGGCAAGGACCGAGAATTTGACTTTTATTTGTACGCCCCAAAAGGAAGAAGCGGGCCCGACAAACAACTGGATGAAACCGGAAGATGCGTACAACAAAGCTGGAGCTATATTTTCTGGTTCGATGGCCGGTAGAACCATGTATGTAATACCATTTTCAATGGGTCCGGTTGGCTCTCAGTTCAGTAAGATTGGCATGGAGCTAACTGACAGTATATATGTTGTGCTAAACATGCTTATAATGACAAGAGCAGGAGAAAAGGTATTAAACGAGCTTGGAGAAAATGGTGTATTTACAAAATGCCTGCATTCGAAAGCAGATCGCAATATTGACAGAAGGCTGATTCTTCATTTTCCACATGATAATACTATCTGGAGTGTTGGTTCAGGCTATGGCGGCAATGTTCTACTGGGTAAAAAATGTCTTTCATTAAGGATCGGGAGTTATCTTGGAAGAAATGAAAACTGGATGGCAGAACATATGTTAATACTGGGAATTGAGGACGGCAAAGGGAGCATAACTTATATTGCTGCTGCTTTTCCCAGCGCTTGCGGTAAAACTAATCTGGCAATGCTTGTTCCACCTGAAGGGCTAAAGAAAAAAGGGTATAAGATATGGACAGTTGGCGATGATATTGCCTGGATGAGGGTTGGTTCGGATGGTTCACTTTGGGCGATAAATCCTGAAACAGGTTTTTTTGGCGTTGCCCCTGGAACAAATAGCGTAACTAATCCAAATGCAGTTAAGACAATAAAGTCAAATACTATCTATACAAATGTTTTGCTTAAACCTGATAAAACAGTATGGTGGGAAGGCGCAGATGGCCCTGTTCCGGAGTCAGGCATTGATTGGACAGGGAAACCATGGGCTCCTGGACTCAAAGACTCAGAAGGCAAGTCTGTAAAAGGTGCAAATCCAAATAGCAGGTTTACAGCCCCCATAAGTCAGTGTCCAACTGCTACAGATAAACTTGATGATCCTAACGGCGTACCGATATCTGCAATTATTTTTGGCGGAAGACGAGCCACGCTTGCACCGCTTGTATACCAGTCATTGGACTGGCAGAACGGAGTATTTTTAGGCTCGATTATGGCTTCTGAAGTTACGGCTGCGCAATACGGCGCGCAAGGTGTAGTTAGAAGGGACCCGATGGCTATGATACCATTCTGTGGCTACAACATGGGGGATTATTTCAAGCACTGGCTTGAAATGGGTAAAAAAATTAAAAATCAACCAAAGATATTTAATGTAAACTGGTTCAGGACTGATAGCAGTGGCAATTTCTTATGGCCAGGATATGGGGACAACCTTAGAGTGCTTGAATGGATAATAGGCAGATGCAAGGGAAGTATTGGTGCCTCCAGGACTCCTATCGGTTTTGTACCTTATGAAAAAGATATAGACACAGACGGCTTGGACTTAAAACCAGAAAATTTAACCAGTCTGCTTGAAATTGATAATGAGCAATGGTTGAAGGAAGCTGAAGAGATAAGACAATTCTATTCTAAATTTGAAAGCAAGCTTCCTGTTGAACTTAATTTTGAATTAGAAAACCTTACTGACAGGTTAAAAGCAAATTAAACTTTAACATATCCGCGGGAGCTGCTCGCTGTAATGCAGGTCAAGGATTCTTTTTGTGCCGATTTCAGTATTTAAAACAACAATCCCTTGACCTTTTTTAACTACTTTGCCAATTATTTGGCAGTCTTTTCCATATTTATTCTTTTTCATTGCCTCAAG
>CAZFFH010000042.1:0-1687 GCA_964518375.1 uncultured Actinomycetota bacterium | reverse complement strand
CAGTCACTCACAAGACCTGTTTTAAAATTAAATTCTTTTCTCTGGCTCAAAATTGCAAGCCCATGTTCACCAATACCACCATTGATCAAAATCGAATCATTAACTTTTATTTTCGAAGGTGATATTTCAATATTTGACTGATTTAAACCAATGCCTGAAGTATTTATAAAAATCTTATCGGCGAATCCTTTTTGCACTACTTTGGTATCTCCGGTTACAATTCTTAAGTCAACTCCATTGTTGGATAAATTAACTTCTTCAATAGTCTTTCTTATTGACATCAGTATCTTTTCCAGATCTTTTAATGGAAAACCTTCTTCAAGTATTAAGGAAAGGCTCAAAACAAAAGGAGTACAGCCGGTTGTTGCAAGGTCGTTGACAGTTCCGCATATGGATAATTTTCCAATATCTCCACCCGGGAAAAAAATAGGCTCTACAACAAAACTATCAGTTGTAAAAGCAATATTTTTTGATTTGGTGTAAAGGGAAGCGCTGTCCTCAAGCTTTTCAAGTATTTCATTCTTTAAATATTTTAGTATGAATCTATTTATTAATTCTCCAGTTTTTAATCCGCCATCTCCATGTGAAATATTGATTACTTTTGCTTGAGGGGCATCATTTTTATTTCTTTTTTCCATCATTTTTATTTATTTTTTAAGTTAGTCTTAGTATTTTATCCTGTAAAATTTATAATAAGCGGCACAAGTTCCTTCACTCGAAACCATGCATGGTCCTATAGGGTTGTCGGGTGTACATGATTTTGCAAAAAGCTTGCACTCGTCAGGTTTTTTTATGCCCTTAAGAACATTGCCGCACTCACATCCTTTTGGTTCCCTGGAATTTAATTTTTTAGTTGGAAATTTTAATTTTGCATCAAATTCAGAAAAATCAGGCTTTAATTTTAAACCGCTTTTTGGAATGCTGCCCAAACCTCTCCACATGGAGTCTTGGATTTGAAAAACTTCATGGATTTGATTTACAGCTACGGTATTTCCTTCTTCTTTTACAATACTTTTATATTCAATTTCAATCTTAGATTTTTTCCGGGCAATCTGTATTAAAATCATTTTTATTGCCTGTAGAATACCTTCAGGAGCAAAACCACTTATTACGCCCGGAATCTTGTAGTCTTCGGCTATAAAGCTATACGGTTTACTGCCAATTATTGCCGAGACATGTCCTGGAAGAAGCAAGCCGTCTATCCGAACTTCCTTGTCTTTTAACAAAACTTCAAGTGCAGGTGGTATTATTTTGTGAGTACAATAAATAAAGAAATTTCTTAATTTTTTATCACTGGCTCTTTTTACAATTACTGAACTTAATGGTGCAGTAGTTTCAAAACCAATTGCAATGAAAATGACATTTTTATCAGGGTTATTCTCCGCAAATTCAAGTGCATAGAGTGGGGAATAACAGATAACCACATCTTTACCTATAGATTTTTCATAAGCAAGACTTGAACTGGAGCCTGGAACTTTTATCATATCGCCAAAACTGAAAATAGAAACATCGTAATCCTTTAGGATTTCTATAATATTATCTATTTCATTTATCGGAGTGACACAAACAGGACATCCTGGGCCACTAATAAGATTAATTTCTGGTGGGAGCAACTGTTTTAGTCCATTGCGGGCTATTTCCATCGTATGTGTTCCGCATACTTCCATTATATTTATACTTTTCTTAT
>CAZFFH010000041.1:7550-10957 GCA_964518375.1 uncultured Actinomycetota bacterium | reverse complement strand
CAAATACTCAGATATATGCATTATCTCAAAATCTATTTTTTCATTTGCTACTTTCGGATAATCATGCTTCCAGGTGTGATAACAGGATGGACAGGAAGCAACCAGCAGTTTTGCTTTTTTACCCTTCACTTTCCTTATATTATGGTCCGCAAGTTTTATAATTTCGTCTGTCATGCCGGAGCTGTATAAAGGAAACCCGCAACACCATTCATCTTCGCCAAGCAACGTAAAATCCACTCCCGCTCTTTTAAAGATTTGTGTTATCGAACGTGGTATGGGAAAGGAACGGGGTGAAAACGACGAAACACAGCCGACAAAATATAGGACATCTGCAGTTTCCTTCAAGTAGTCTTCAACCTTTACGTCAGGCTGCTGTGTTATCCAGTCAAGCCTTCCCTGGTTGGTATCAAATGTAATATTGTATGCTTTTTCTATCTTATCTTTAAGGTAATCCAAAACTTCAGGATATTTTTTACTCTCAACGAGATCGCCTCTCACTGCTTTGAAAAGCTCGTCAATTTTCACACCGCTCGGGCATTCCGTTGTGCAGTAATTACAAAGCGTGCACGTATAAATTTTTTGAGAAAGCTTTTCGGAAAGAACAATCTTATTATTTGCAGCGGCTTCAATAAGGCTTAACTTGCCCCTTGGGGCAACCCCTTCATCTAAGGTTTGCTTGTAGACCGGGCAAACTGCCAGGCAGGCTCCACACCTGCTGCAGGCAAATAACTCGTCACCTTTCTCTGAAATTTTGGTTTTTGACATCGTTTATTTTCCTATGATTTATTTTCCTATGATTTATTTTTTTAATCCACGAATAATTTTCCGGGATTTAAGATATTGTTTGGATCAAGCGCCTGTTTTATTTTTTTCATAAGCTTGTAAACTTCGTCTGAAATTTCAAGCTTTAAAAATCTTGCCTTCGTAAGGCCTATCCCATGCTCTCCCGATAAGGTTCCGTCAAGTTTAACAGTTTCAATAAAAATTTCTTCAATTACCTTCTCGACCTTTTTCTCTTCTTCCTTATCTCTCAGGTCCGTAAGTATGGTGGGGTGGAGATTGCCGTCACCTGCATGGCCGAAGGTGCCAATCATAATGTCATATTTTTTTGCGATGCTGTTCACTGCTTCAACAAGTTCTACGATCCTGCTTCTCGGCACAGTTGCATCTTCAAGTATGGTTGAGGGTTTTATCCTTGCAAGTGAAGAAAGCGCAGCCCTTCTTGCCGACCATAAAACATCTCTTTCCTTTTCAGATGCTGCCAGTTTGCAGGATAGGGCATTATTTTGCGCGCAGACTTTTTTTATGACTTCAGCTTCAATATCAACTGAGCCCTGCTGGCCGTCCACTTCAATTAAAAGCATTGCGCCAACATTTCTGTCAAGCCCGATTTTAAGGTAATCCTCAATTGCATTGATTGTCACATTATCAACAAGTTCAAGTGTTGCAGTGATTACACCTTCAGCTACAATATCCCTGACTGACTTTGCGGCTTCTGTGAGATTGTTAAACAGGGCAAGCAGGCTTGCTCTTGCAGGTGGGACAGGCAGCAACCCGAGTGTTGCTTTAGTTACCACGCCGAGCGTGCCTTCAGAACCCACCATCAAGTCAACAAGATTATACCCCACAACACTTTTAACGGTCCTGGTGCCGATATTGATGATCTCACCTGTAGGCAGGACGACTTCCATGGAATTGACATAATCCTTGGTTACGCCATATTTCAAACCTCTCAGCCCGCCTGCATTTTCAGCAATATTCCCCCCGATTGTGGAAGTTTTTATGCTTCCCGGGTCGGGAGGATAAAAAAGCTTGTATTTTGATGCAGCTTTGTCTACATCGAC
Source organism: uncultured Actinomycetota bacterium (assembly GCA_964518375.1). GTDB lineage: Bacteria > Actinomycetota > Humimicrobiia > Humimicrobiales > Humimicrobiaceae > JAHILC01. The sequence continues at coordinate 9,113 of CAZFFH010000041.1, read as the reverse complement.
AGTAATAGCTCCGGCTTCAACCTCAATAAGCAAATCTATAGGATTGACCTCGTAAATCCTGTTCATTTCAAGTAAAACCAGCAAAATCCCACCATTGACTGCCAGGCAGCCGCCGCTGAGTCCTGTTGCTGCTCCTCTTGGAGTTACAGGTATTTTATATTCATTTGCAAACTTAAGTATGCTGCTGATCTGCCGGCTGTCTTTTACCTTTACTATTACATCCGGCAGATACTGGAGTCTTGTGGAATCAAAGCCAAAACATATTTTGTCTTCAATATCTGTTACTACCTTATCCCGGCCTGCGATTTCTTCTAAATATTTTACGTGTTCTTCTTTCATCTTATGTGTTTTTATTTCGTTTTATAATGTACTTCAATTTTAGATAGTTGCTCTATTTTAATAGATTAGCGCTATAAAAATCAATTAAAAAAAGATAAAATAAAAATAAGTTGGAAAAATATAAACCGAAAGAGGCAATGTTATTTAAAATTTAATTAAACCTTTACCGGTATTGCATAGGGCCCTTCAGGAATTACGCTTATTTTTGCATTTCGTCCGTATTTGCCAAAACCAATTTCAATTGCTTCCTCAACCGAATTGACAACTTTTAAAGTTGCCGGCGGTATTTTAAAACTGCTTGCAAGTATGCAACCGCTGTATAGATAAATTTCAGCCTTTTTTCTGGCTTTAACAAGTTCCTCAAATTCCCACTGGTCTATTTTAAAATAATCTTTTCCTTTTATTTTTTTCATGAATTCATCGTGATCTGCTTCCTGCTCAACAATCTCTACAAACTCGGGGCTTCCAATTTTTTCATTGCACTGGGACGCAATTATTATCATGCCGCCTTTTTTTACTGCGGGCATAGCACCGACCATGCCTTTAACAGTCTGATATAGCGTCGCATCTACCGGCAACCCGCCGCCGGTTGTCAGGACAATATCAGCTTCTTGTCTTATCTGGCAGCAGCTTGCATCCATGCAGAATTTTGCTCCTGCATAAAAAGCTTCTTCAAGGTCCCCGCAAAAAATTCCCGTCACTTCCTTACTTCTATTAATTGTGACATTAACAATAAAGTCTACCTTTGATTTTTTTGCAATCTCGGTTGATTCTTCATGGAAAGGATTGCCTTCAAGTACATTGTACGCAGCTTTCGGTGATTCCAGAATATCCGGTCCGTGAAAATGCTCAAACATCTCCATATAGCTTATCCCCGGACAAACAGCTTTTCTTCCGCCGGAAAATCCTGCCATGAAATGAGGTTCAATCAACCCTGTAAGTATCTTAAAATCAGACTCTACAAAAATTTTGTTTATAATTATTGGAGTTCCCCGTTTTGTTTTACCCAGGAACTCACAACTCTGCCTGTTGCGGGCATCGTGGTTTACAACATTATAATGATCTAAAATATCCCTTCCTACCAATCTGACAAGCTCTTCTCCAAGATTGGGCCTGTGCAATCCTGTTGCAATAAGTATTGTAATGGATTCTTTCGGAATGCCGCTTTTTGCAAGTTCTGCAAGCAATGCTTCAAGAATAAGTTTTGTAGGAACTGCTCTTGTG
>CAZFFH010000041.1:5209-7450 GCA_964518375.1 uncultured Actinomycetota bacterium | reverse complement strand
GCTATAACTTCATAATCTACAAGAAAATCCTTGCTTTGGGGATACTGAATTCCTGCTTTTATGGATTCCGTCACTGATGAGAGCTCTCCGTTTATAATACATATATTTTTCCCGCCCAGAGCTCTTGCTATTCTTATTTCAACAATATCAACTTCAGTTGCTTTGATTGCTGCATCGGCGGCCCATATTATTGAAGGTGCTGTCATTGTTTCAATTATGCCAATTGATTTGAGTTCGGCAACTTCTGAAGTGCCGTTAATTCCAGCAAACACTTGCCGGTATACATTAGGGATAACAACAGAATCAATTATAAATGTATCAATTTCCTGATGAATTGTGCTGATTGAATTCTTAACTGCGCTGACATTGCCGGCAAAAATAATGTAGTACTTACCGGCACAAATAGTTCTGGCGTCCATTATCCTGACCTCTGAAGCCTTTACAATCCTGTCAACTGCTGCAATACCCACAGCAATGCTCCTGAACTCAACCACACCTATAGATTTTTCCATTAGTGACCTCTGCCCTAATCTGATTTAGCTTTTGGAACTGCTGCTCTTCCTCTTGGAATCTGGCCGCTTCCCGACCTGACCATTTTGCCGGATATAACCTTATCAACTTCACTATGCGGCCTTGGAATAACATGTACGCTAACCAGTTCCCCGACCCTTTTTGCTGCTGCCGCGCCTGCATCAACTGCTGCCTTAACAGCGCCAACATCGCCTTTTACTGTCATTGTTACCAGGCCGCCGCCGGCATATTCTTTTGAAACCAGCTTTACATTTGCAGCTTTTACCATAGCATCTGCTGCTTCAATTGCTGCTACAAGTCCTCTTGTTTCTATCAATCCCATTGCTTCTTCCATCTGATATTTCTCCTTTCAAAATATCTTAAGAAAATTTTAAATTATTATTTAACAAAATTCATAGCATCGTTTACAATCAGTCTTCTCATTCTTGTAAATATTTTTGGAGATGTTGTTCCTTCTCCGGTTGCACCTGCTATTGTCCATGCTGTACCGCCTTTTGAAACTCCAACTGCCAGGGATTTGGAAGGACCATTTACAACAAGAATGGTGCAATTTATTTCCTGTCCAAACTTTGTAATTCTTCCTATGTCTTTGGAATGAATTATTGCAGTATGCTTAAATCCATGCTCGACTCTTACTGCTACCTTAACAGCTTCTTCAAAGCTATCAACCACGACTATTGGAAGTACGGGCATTAGCTGTTCGTGCTGAACCATAGGATTATCTTCTTTTGCTATAAACACTGCAAGTTTTATGCCAGGGTCTATATTGATTTGCGCATCTTTAAGGATTACATCACAATCTTTGCCCATATACCCTTTTACTATCTCGCCGTCTTTAACAACTACATTTAACACTTTTTGAGCTTGTTCTTCATTTAAAACTATAGTTTTATTTCTGGTAAAAGCTGCCAGCAGCCTGTCAGCTATACTTCTCATGCAAATGCAAATCTTTTCCTCGTTGCAGAGTATGTTGTTATCAAAAATAGCTCCAGCCATTATATCTGCAGCAGCTTTTTCAACATCTGCTGTATCGTCCACTATTACCGGAGGATTGCCGGGACCGGCACCCATTACTCTCTTGCCACTTTTCATAGCCAGCCTTACGATTCCGGGACCGCCTGTTACTACCAGAAGGTCCACATCAGGGCTCTTAAAAATCGCTGCAGCATTTTCAATTTTTGAAGCTTTAGCCGCTGTTATCAAATTTGGCGGGCCCCCGGCATTTACTATTGCTCTGTGAACTATCTTAAACGTTTCAAGTGTGCAGTTGTGAGCTGATGGATGGGGTAGGAATACAATTGAGTTTCCCGCAGATACCATTGCTATCGTGTTATTAATGATAGTCGGTCCGGGATTTGTCATTGGCGCAATTGCTGCAATAACACCGAAAGGAGCGCCTTCAACAGTTACTATGCCTTTTTCATCGCTGTAGGTCTTAATCTCAAGCTCTTCAGGTCCAGGCGTATCAAGGGCAGACACCTCTATTTTCAGTATCTTATCTTCCGTCCTGCCCATTTTAGTTTCCTCGACAGTCATGCGTGCAAGTCTTTCCTTGTTGGCCTGAGCAGCTTTTCTTATTGAATCAACGATTTTATACCTTGCTTCCCTGCCAAGCTCAACAAATTGTGCCTGAGCAACTTTTGCAGCAGCTATCGCATCGTCTATCCTGTCAAACAATCCTTCGTTTTCTGCAGAAGGTGCAGAAGGCTG
>CAZFFH010000041.1:0-5109 GCA_964518375.1 uncultured Actinomycetota bacterium | reverse complement strand
TACTATTTTATTTTATAAATTAAGTCAAATATGTAATTTTAATTCCCCTTGCAACAGCTTCATCCCTGGCAAGTGGGCTCAATATTACATTGGACGAAACTTCTATGCCGGTTTGCGCATATTTATCAAGGTTTTCTATTGTAATAACTATCTTTTTAGTCAGTCCTGACTGTCCATATTGTGCAGCTTCAACACCCGATCCAGTCAGTGCTCCAGCTTCTGCAGCTGCTGCAGAGGCGCCATCAATCTGCCCCTTGAGGCATGGTTGCCCGGTAGATAGGGCGCACATGTTCCCAAGCAGGTTTGTGTCTGCCATCTCTCCCGAAAAACTTCCGTCAGGTATAGCCGGTGGAGTATGTTCCTTATCAGCCATAGTGACTGATATCGGGGACACACATGATGCATCCACTATTTCAACCATTGTTCCGTTAACAATATCTGCAGCATTTCCATCATCAGTATCAACATGCAACTCTGTTTTAAAATCTGGCGCCACCCTTACCTGAACATTATTAAATGTTAATCCTTTTGGTCCCCCGACCCTGACATCAACAACCTGGTTATCCTTGATACCAAAAAAATCAGCATCCTCGCTGCTTAAGTGCATGTGCCTGTTTGCCCTGATTACACCCTCGTTAAGATAAACAGCTCCTTTGGGACCTATCAGAACGGCTGATGCGGTCCCGGATGTCTCGCCTGAAGGCCTCACAGGAGCATCGATCCCAAGTATTATGCAGTCTGTTTTTGCAAGTTCGACCTGAGTTTTGCTTCTCAAAGGACCAAGAATCCTCACATTCTGGATAGCATTGAGTTTAGGGCCAACAATAGTCAATGCTTCCTTGCAGGCATAGCCCGGGTTATACAGATCTTTCAATACATTGAGCGTGTAACCTTTCCCAAAAAGGATATCCAGGTGTTCCCTGCAAAGATGTATATGCCTGACAGATACACCGCATACTATTTTTTTGTCAGTACGTTTGAGCTGGCTTAAGTCTCCCCTGACTGCGGAAAGTACTGATGCTGAGTCTGAGGATGCAGCTGATGCTGAGCCTGAGGACGTAGCTGCTCCCGCAGCTTGCTTATCTATTTCCAGCTTATCCATTACACTCTTAACTACATCTCTAATTAATTGCTCGGTATCCAATTTAATACCTCACTTAAATCTGGTATGTTTTAACTTAATAAATACTACTGTAGTTTTCTATTTTTCTTGAGGCAAAATCATATCCAGCTCAGGATGTGGCCTTGGAATAACATGGACTGAAATGAGTTCCCCAACTCTTTTTGCTGCTGCTGCACCTGCGTCAACTGCTGCCTTAACGGCGCCAACGTCACCTTTGACTATAACTGTTACCAGTCCTCCGCCGATTCTTTCTTCACCCATTAAGGTAACATTTGCAGCTTTCACCATAGCATCTGCTGCCTCGATTGAACCTACAAGGCCCTTGGTTTCGATCATACCTATTGCTTCACCTGACATTTTGTTCTTCCTTTCTTTTATTACTAATTCATTTTTGAATTAACTTAAGTACTCAAGCCGCGCAGTTATACAAATAGAGCTGCATGGCTTATAAATTGCCGGCTTTCAAATCATTACCGGCCAAAATATTACTTACAATAATAGTTACTAATTTTATCAATTTATCCCTTGTTATTACAATACTATCACCAGAAATTTGTTCGCCTGGCGCATCACCGCTTTTTATAAATTTGCCGTCAATCCTGCAGCCGGGATAATTGGTGTTTTCAAGTCCAAATTTTTCTCTGAGGCCAATCATTTTCCTGACATTATCCTCACCTATAACATTAACATTCCCCAACATTCTTGCCACATGGTTTATTTTAGCAAAAAGCTCAAGACTTTCCATCCTGTAATATGCCTGATATACATCTTTTCCTATAGAAAGAGCTCCGTGATTTTCCAGCAGGAAAACATCATGTTCCTTAAGGTAGGGCCTTACGCTGTCTGGAATTTCTGAAGTTGAAGGGGTTCCAAACCTGGTCAGTGGAATTGAGCCCAGGGATATAATTATTTCAGGCATTATGCATTCATCAAGAGCAATCCCTGCAACCGCAAAACCTGTAGCAAAAGGCGGGTGTGCATGAACTACGGCGCCAATATTTTCCTTACTCTTGTAAACATCCAGATGCATTTTCACCTCTGAAGATGGTTCGAGATCACCATCAATTTTATTTCCATCCATGTCAACCTTAATAAGCTGATCGGTTGTAAGGTAGCCCTTGCTCATGCCTGTTGGGGTGCACAGTACAGTATTTGGACCAATCCTTATTGAAATATTACCGTCATTTGCTGCAACCCATCCGTTTGCATGAACCCTTTTACAGATTTCTATTATATCGTTTCTATGCAGACTTTCGGTTTTTTCCATTTTTTCCCCTAAATTTAATAAATTAACACATACACATTGACGGCTCCAGCCATCTTAGCAGATCCTTATCAGGATTTGCAATAACCCTGAACGCAAGCAGGGCCCCTCTTTCGCTTAAAAAACTCACTGCATTCCTGCAGGCTTCATTTACAGATGCCAGGTCTCCCGTAATTATATAAAAGCTGTTTACTCCACAACCTTTACCCAATCTTAATTCAACAATTTCAACTTCAGCGCTGTCAAGGCTTATATCAGCTGCATTTATCAAATTTGCCATCTGGGGGCTTTCAATAATGCCAATGGAACCCTTGAGCGGTTTGGCTGCATTGCCACTTATTGCCCCTATTACTTCATCATTGATCCCGCTGACAACAAAAGAGTCCAGTACCTGCCTTCCTCCAAGCCTGTCAGCTGTGTCCCGTGCTTTTTGGACCGCTGCCACATCACCTTCAACAATAGTAAGATATTTTCCGGGACATAGCGTAGTTCCCAGCACGAGGCTGACATTTACAGTTTTTAACATGGCATCAGTAACTATCAGGCCCCTGGAGATGCTCTTGAATTCAACTACTGTAATATTTCCTTTGTCCCCTGCCACTCCTGCCGTCCTATTCTTTTATTATTATATATGAATCTGTTATTTCAGACACAGTGCCATTTATTGAGCTGTGAATTTTAGCGCCAAGTTTCCCTTCGCAAATGTCCGCTACAAGCTGGCCCTCTGCGACCTTTTCGCCAGTCCTGACAACCGGTACCGAGGGTGCCCCAACGTGCTGACTAAGATATAGTTTGATTTCGCTTATTTTTGCATCGAAATCACACAGTGGAGCTATGCTGTGATACTTATCAACTTCCAGCCTTTTTTCAAGCCTGTCCATCGGCACTTTCCTGTAATCCCTGAAATCATTTAAGGTCAAATCTTTCCTGTTGTGAGGATTTTTTACACCTTTTTTGTCAAGCTCAGCCTTTATATAATTGAAAAGTGACCTTGCCGATAAATCCACTACACAGCTGTAAAGCTCGCACAATCCACAGTCACAGCACAAAAATGCAAAGCTAAACTTTTCCAAATCTGAATCAGTTAGATCTCCCCGATACATTTTTTTCATCATTTCATCAGGAAAAAGCTCATGCCCTAAAAGATATCTGGGGCATAAATCTGTGCACATCCTGCAGCTCAAGCAAATTGCCTGTGCCCTTTTAACTACTTTGTGTATGCTTCTTCTTTTATGCTCGACAACTATGGAATCTTCCGGCAGCACAATTATGGATTTGGTAGTTTTCTTAACTGCGTAGTTATCCATATCAATGATTTTACCCATCATTGGCCCGCCATCAATTACTGCATACTCACCGCCGGTTATAATGCCCCCACAAAATTCGATAAGTTTTTTTACCGGAGTTCCAACCGGTACTTTTAAAGTCATCGGACTTGCAACTTCACCATTAACAGTGACATATTTTTGCGTTACATTTTCACCGCCAAGAGCATTTGAGATATTGAGACAAGTTTCAACGTTTGTCACAATTACTCCTACCTGCAGTGGAATGCCTCCTTCCGGTACTATCTTGTGAGTCACTTCATAAACAAGTACCTGCTCGTCCCCTGTGGGATAGAAGTTGCCAAGCGGCAATATTTCAAAATTAAAACCATCTGATTTAGTGCTATTTTTAAAATCTTCTATTACTTTTATGGCGTCTTTATATTTTGCTTTGAGAGCAAGCCCTGTTCTTTTTGCTCCGATCAAGGCAGCTGCAGTTTTCATCCCTTCATAAACTTTGCCAAAATCATGCTGCAGTAAAAGCTTGTCAACATGAATCATCGGCTCACACTCAGCTCCATTTATGATCAGGGTACCGGCCTGAGCATTAAATTTTACATGTGACGGAAAACCGGCGCCACCGGCCCCAACTATTCCTGCATTTTTTATAATTTCGACTTCCTGTTTATCCATTTTTGGTAATTTATGGCTTATTATCTTTAATTATCTATAATTTCCTGTTTTTATTAATTTTTCTACTCTAAACTATATGATTTATATTCTCCAGGTCTATTCTTTCCACTTTTGCCACAATGGCAGCATCAACGTTCCTGCCTTTGGTTATGTCAGTTATTTTAGCAGTGCTTCCTGTAACCATGAGCCCAAGCTCTCCTTCTCCAAGACCAACAGTATCAATTGCTATATAGAAATCCTTTCTTTCTGTAAGATCTGTATCAACTGTCTGAACAAATAAGAGCTTAACTCCTTTTAAACAATCATCTTTTATTGTAGATGTAACACTGCCGATAACTTTAACCATTTTCATAACTTATCAGCCCTTTATCACTTTTTTTAATTTTTCCATATCTATCTTATCTATTATGCCAATAATCGAACCTCTCAGTGGTATATTTTCCACTCCCATTGCATCGCTTATTATCTGGCCGTCAGCGCCCCAGATCACCAGGCTGCCAACAGCAGCATCCAGGAAATCACCAACTATTTCTTCCTTGCCTATAACTTTCCCATCAGGATCCAGCGGCTGGACAATCATCAGCTTTATGCTTTTTAATTTCTCGTGCTTTATTGTTGAAATTACATTTCCCATAACTCTTCCAAATCTCATTTTCTGCTATCCCTGTATTTAAATTTTTCCCAAATTCTAAAATTTACGCTAGTCTATCAGTATAATATATTGGGTTCAATTTTCAATCATAATCATCTTTATTGCAATATCT
>CAZFFH010000040.1:3228-11093 GCA_964518375.1 uncultured Actinomycetota bacterium | reverse complement strand
TACAGGGATATACAAGGTTTTTCCATAAACTGATTCGTTGCTTAAACTGCTCAAGCTATTTACCTTCTTGACCTCACTGATAAATTTATCTTTATTATATTTGTCTGAATATGCAGAGATGACATCATTTATATCATTGGTTTCATCAATTGTTATCTGCGAGTACCTTACAGTTTCTGGCTTATAAAATCTTGATTTATTAGCATATAATGAATAAATCACCAGCATTGCTATAAGAACTGTAAGTATTACAATAAAAACTTTCTTTATTTTTTCTATTTTTATACCCATTTGCTTCCCCGTCTTGTTGTTATTATTTTGCTATGATAAATATTTTTCATATAGAACATATGTTCGCTTATTATTTTAATACGAACATATGTTTGTGTCAATAGTTTTTTTATTTAATTTTTTAATCATATTTGGTAGAATAACCAGATAGTTTTAATTGAATTTTTTTAATGTAAAATTTATTTTATAAAAATCAATATTATTACTAATAACTGAATCATTAAGGGAGGAAAAATGGCAGAGATTAATTACGACAAAAATATCAATATGGATAATCTTAAAGGCAAGAAAATAGCCATAATAGGTTATGGCAGCCAGGGTCATGCACATGCACAGAATCTTCGTGAAAGCGGGATGGATGTAATTGTAGGCGAACTTAAAGGAGGCAAGCCATGGGAAGCAGCAAAAAGCAAAGGTTTTGAAGTTTACGGTGCAGATAAGGCTGCAAAAATGGCGGATATTATCATGATACTTCTCCCAGACCAGCTCCAAAAAATAATTTATTACAATGCAATTAAACCAAATATTGAAAAAGGAAATGTTCTGTGTTTTGCCCACGGCTTCAATATTCATTATAACCAGATAGTTCCTCAGGAAGATATTGATGTAATAATGATTGCTCCCAAGGGCCCCGGACATATAGTAAGAAGAATGTATACTGAAGGAAGCGGTGTTCCGGCAGTCATAGCAGTACGACAGGATTATTCAGGAAAAGCAAAGCAAATTGCGCTGGCTTATGCAAAAGCAATCGGCGCAGGGAGGGTTGGTATTATCACAACAACATTTGAGGAAGAAACAGAGACTGACCTGTTCGGCGAGCAGGTTGTTTTGTGTGGGGGTACCTCGGAGCTTATAAGGGCCGGTTTTGACACTCTTATTGAGGCAGGATATCAGCCTGAAATTGCATACTTTGAAGTTCTAAGCGAACTTAAACTTATCGTAGATCTTATATATGAGGGCGGAATTTCCTGGATGAGGTATTCCATAAGCGATACTGCCGAATATGGTGATATGGTTATAGGTAAAAAAATCATAACAGAGGAAACCAGGAAAAATATGAAAAAAGTACTGAAAGATGTTCAGTCCGGCGCTTTTGCAAAGGATTGGATACTTGAAAACCAGGCAGGAAGACCTTTGTATAATGCAATAAAGAAAAAAGAAGAAAATCACCCGATTGAAATTGTAGGAAAAGAACTTAGAAAAATGATGACCTGGATAAAAAAAGAGGATAAATAAGCAATAAAATAAATTAAAATTATTTAAGTAATAGAAGCGAACTAATGTTTGTAATTGATTCGCTTCTATGCTACACTAATATATATGAATGAAAATAAAAATGAATTAAGCGCACGGCATAAAGAAATACTTAGTTACATTTTAGAAAAAATAAAGGCATCCGGTTATCCTCCTACAGTCAGAGAGATAGCAATAGCGGTTAATTTAAAATCTTCTGCTACTGTCCATGCACATTTATCAAAACTTCAAGAGCTTGGTTTTATTAAAAAAGATCCCAGTAAACCCAGGACCATTGTTTTAAATTCTGAACTTATAAAATCTAAAGCTGACCCACTACCTATTAGTAATGATACTATTTTTGTCCCGGTTGTTGGCCAGATTGCTGCCGGAACTCCAATCCTGGCTGACGAAAACATAGAAGATTACTTTCCATTGACTCCTGATTTTGCAAAGGGTAATAATGAAGTTTTTATGTTACACGTAAGGGGAGACAGCATGGTAAATGCAGGTATTTTAGATAAGGATTACCTGATAGTCAGAAAACAAAATACTGCCATGAATGGAGAGATTGTTGCCGTTCTGCTTGAAGATGAGGCTACAGTAAAAAGATTCTTTAAAAAGGCAAAAAGCATAAAGCTTATGCCCGAAAATGATTTCATGGAACCAATTGAAGTTAAAGATGCTAAAATTCTGGGTAAAGTTATTGGGATTGTAAGAAAATATTTCTAAGTACCCTTGATTTCACTTTCTATCTTTTTATCTTTAAATATAAATTCTGCAAACTGGCCGCAATATTTAGGGTCAATTATTAGGAGCATAATAATGCTGTCTTCGAAGTATTTTTTCCCAGCTATTTTACAATTATTATAAATAAATGAAATAAGCTTACTCTCATTATAGGGAATTTTTACAGTTATTTTCATCAGTTGTTTTTCCCTGATTTTTATAATTTTTAAATACAAGTCTTCCAGGCCAATTTTATTTAATGCTGATATAAAAGATACATTTTTATATTTTATACTTAAAGCTTTAAGCTGTTTATTTTCCAGTTTATCTATCTTATTAAATACCAGTAATATCTGTTTGTTTAGAACTTCAATCTCCTTTAAAACTGACATAACACTTTTTATATGATTACTATAGTTAGGATTACTACAGTCAACAACCAGCAAGAGTAAATCAGCTTTTTTTACTTCTTCAAGAGTTGATTTAAAAGAAGCAACAAGCTGATGAGGCAATTTTTCAATAAAACCAACGGTATCGGTCATTAATATTTCTTCTGTTTCGGGAATATGCATTTTTCGGGTTGTCGAGTCAAGTGTTGAAAAAAGCATATCCTTTACTATAACATCTGATTCGGTAATTGAATTTAAAAGCGTTGACTTGCCGCTGTTTGTATATCCGATTAAGGAAATAAGAAAAACATTACTTTCTTCCCTATTTTTCCTCTGTGTATCTCTTTGAATAGAAACCTGGTTTAATTTTTCCTCTAGCTGACTGATTCTTTTTCTAATTTTCCTTCTATCAACTTCAAGCTTCTGCTCACCGGGACCCCTTGTACCAATTCCACCGCCAAGTCTTGACAGCTGCGTCCGCTTCCCTCTTAATCTAGGCAAGATATAATTTAACTGTGCGAGTTCAACTTGCAGCTTGCCTTCCCTGCTTCTTGCTCTTTGGGAAAAAATATCAAGTATAAGAGCGGTCCTGTCTATGACTTTAGCGTCTAATTTTTCCTGGAGATTGCTTTGCTGCGCAGATGTCAGGTCTTCATCAAATATTAAAAGGTCGATTTGACTTTCATTAACTAAATTTTTTATTTCTTCTAATTTTCCTGTACTTAGAAAATATTTTGGAGTATATTCTGACTGTTTGTGTACTATAAAACCTTCGATATTAGCACCGGCGCTTATAGCAAGATTTTTTAACTCTTCTATTTCTTCTTCAATATTTATTGTATCTTTTTTTGATTTTATTTTGACTAATACCAGAAGAGCGTTTTCCTTGCTATCCTTGCCCTCTGTTGTTTTTTTTGTTTCAATCATAAATAATAGAAATTATAAAACTCTCTTTATTCTTTCCAATGCTTCTCCCAGCCTATTATCTGCAAGTGTGATGGATATCCTGAAGTAGCCTTCACCGTGATCACCAAAAGCACTGCCAGGCGTTACTACTACATTTGCCTTGTTAAGTAAAAGCTCTGCAAAACTCTTTGACGAGTACCCCTCTGGAACCTTTGCCCAAATATATATACTTGCATCTGATTTATAATAACTTATCCCAATTTGATCAAGGTTATTAAAAATAATATTTCTTCTTTTTTTATATATAGATAAATTAGACTTAAAAACATCATCATAATTTTTAAATGCTTCAATAGCTGCAATTTGTATCGCATTAAAAACACCAGAATCAACATTTGTTTTATATTTTCCAAGGCTTGAAATTATGTCCTTATTTCCAACTGCATAACCGATTCTCCACCCTGTCATGTTAAAAGTCTTGGATAATGAATTAAATTCAATTCCTAATTCTTTAGCGCCACCGGCGTTCAAAAAGCTGGCAGGTTTATTGGCATCATCAAAATAAACATCTGAATATGCATTATCATGGCAGACTATCAAATTAAATTTATTTGCAAACTCTACAGATTTTTCAAAAAATTTTACATCACATGAAGCGGAGGTAGGATTATTTGGATAATTTATATAAAGAAGTTTTGCTTTTTTTCCAATTTCTGTATCAATTTTGGAAAAATCCATTAGAAATTTATTTTCCTCTTTTAAAGGTACCGCATAAGGGATACCACCTGCAAACATGGTTCCAATCTTATAAACAAGGTAACCTGGATCAGAGACTATTGAGTAATCTCCGGGATTTATAAATGTGTAAGCAATATTTGCTATTCCCTCCTTGGAGCCCCACAGGGTTATTATTTCATTTTCAGGATCCAATTCTACGTTAAATCTTTTTTTATAAAAATCAGCAACAGCATTCTTGAAGCTATTCATACCATAGCTTGAAGGGTATCTGTGATTTTTTGAGTCTTTTGCTCCTCTATACAAGGTTTCAATAATTATATCAGGAGTTGGTATATCAGGATCACCAATTCCAAGACTTATTACATCTTCACCATTTTCTCTTTTGGCTTGTATGATCCTGTCTATTTCAGCAAACAAGTAAGGTGGCAAAGCTTTTAATCTGTCAGCTTCCTCTATAGCCATATAATTATTTCCTTCCTAACATCTATTATTAATTGCCATATAACCTCCTTGGTCTTTATGATATTATTATATATCTTAAGACCTGGGGTCACATGAGCTATTAGTTAATTATAATTTTCTTATTTTGCTATCTTCTTATATTCTTATCTTTTAATCTTTTAATTTTTTAATAAATTATATCTTCCATCAAAAACATGGCTGACTTCACCTTCCAAATTTACAGAATTTCCTACGCCTTTCCAGTAAATATTTAATCTACCACCAGGAAGGTTGACTACAATCTTGCTGCTTTTAATTTTTTTAAGCACCACGGAACAAACAGCGGCTGCGCACGCACCGGTACCGCATGCAAGTGTCTCACCGACTCCCCTTTCCCATACTCTCATCATCAATTCGGTTTCATTTTTTATTTTTATAAACTCAACATTTGTTTTTTTCGGAAACATAGGATTTGTTTCAATTTCCGGTCCCCATTTTTCAATTGGTATTTTTGCCATATCTATATCATTTTCGCAAAATATCACACAATGTGGATTTCCCATGGAAACACAATTTATAAGGAATTCTCTTGAATTAATTTTCAGGCTGTAGTTCTTTACAATTCCATCAGCACCAAGATTTTTTTTGTTAATTTTTACAGGTATTTTATCCGGGTTAAATTCTGGTACTCCCATATCAACCCTTATTTCAAGTGCAAACGATGGATTGATGCTTATTTTTTTTATTCCGGCTAATGTTTCAATATTTAATTCATCTTTTTTTACAAATTCTTTATCATAAATAAATCTTGCCATGCACCTTATACCGTTGCCGCACATTTCTGCCATAGAGCCATCCCGGTTATAGTAATCCATTTTAAAATCAGCAATTTTTGATTTTTTGATTAATATTAAGCCATCTGCTCCAATACCAAAATTCCTGTTACACATTTCTGCAATTAATTCCCTGGAAATATTGCAATCATTTTTTATGCAATCAATGATTATAAAATCATTACCCTGGCCATTAAATTTTGAAAACTCAATTGTATTCATATTTTAGATCTTTCCGTATTATTTTAATTGTATCATTTATTAAATCGCAAATATTATAATAATTATCAACTCTTATCCATTCTATTCTCGGATCAGCTTTAAACCAGGTTAATTGCTTTTTAACAAGTTTTTTTGTATTTTTTATAATTTCCTGTATGGATTCTTTATAAGAAATAGAGCCATTCAGATAATTCAGGACTTCCTTGTAACCCACGGCTTGCTTTAAGCTAAAGCATTCATTATAGCCTTTATTAATAAGTAATTTTACTTCTTCCAATAAACCATTTGAAAACATCTCTTCAATTCTTTTGACAATGCAATCATTCAAATTATTTTTATCTCTGACCAAACCTAGAAAAGTGCAATTATAAATAGATTTCCGTTCACTCCACTTATTTTGAAAATATGAAAAAGGTTTTCCTGTGATTTCATAAACTTCAAGAGCTCTTGTAATCCTTCTTTCATCGTTCTTGCTTATTTTTTCACAATATTGGGGGTCTATCTCGAGTAATTTTTTATAAAAGTGCTCAGTTCCTTTTAATTTTATTTCATTTTTTATATTTTCTCTTACTATCTTATCGTTGATTTCTTCAAAAGAAGAGGTAAATTCCAAATCATCCACCACGGCCCTTACATAAAGGCCGGATCCGCCTACCAGTATTGGTATATTATTTTTTTTAAAAAATTCTTTCTCAATAATAGATCTGCAAATATCCCTGAATTCTACTGAAGTAAGTTGGTGGCTTGGTTCAAATAAATCTATCATATGCTGATTTATTTTATATTTTTCTGTTCTTAATTTATCAGTTCCAATATCCATTCCTTTATAGACCTGCATTGAATCTATTGAAATAATATTCGTTTTAAATAATATGGCAAGGCTTACAGCAAGATTGCTTTTCCCGCAACAAGTAGGACCGCAAATTAAAATAACCTTTTTTTCTTTAATCAGGATCTTTCTAATAAAATCTATATCAATCTCATCCTTCTTCAGGTTATTTTTTAATATGTTGATCTCTCTCTTAGTAATAATATTCATTTTTTAATCTACAAAATACCTTATTATTTTAATTTATTAATATTATAATTCTCCAGTTAAGTAAAACGATTTTGCATCTTTTATTTTTACCGAAACAAGCTTTCCTACAAGTTCTTTATCTCCATCGAAATTAACTACGGTATTGTTTTCCAGCCTGCCTTTTAGCTGCCCATCTATTTTACTACCAAAACCTTCAACCAGGACTTCAAACTTTAACCCGATCATTTTTTTATTTTGTTCCAGCGAAATTAAATTTTGCAATTCCACAAGTTCTTTAAACCATTGCTTTTTTATATTAAAAGTAACATTGTCTGGTATTTTTTCAGCAACTGTTCCTTTTCTTTTTGAATAAATAAATGTAAATGCTCTGTCAAACCTTAAATTTTTAACTAAATCAAGTGTACTGTAAAAATCCTCTTCATTTTCCCCGGGAAAACCAACAATTATATCAGTTGTAATAGAGCAGTCCTGCAGTTCGCTTCTAATGGACCGGTATAAATTCATATAATCTTCTCGGCTGTACTTTCTGTTCATTAACTTAAGAATTCTATTCGAACCTGCTTGCAGAGGAAGATGTATATGTCTCATTATATTAGTATTTTGTTTGATGACGCTGATAAGGTTTTTAGAAAAATCTTTAGGGTGAGATGTCACAAATCTTATTCTTTTAAGTCCTTTTATTTTTGATAAATTATCCAAGAGTTTTGCAAAGTTTTCAGGTCCTACCAGGTCTTTTCCATAAGAATTTACATTCTGCCCAAGCAAAGTAATTTCGCAAACGTCTTCAGAAATAAGTTTTTCTACTTTTTTTATTATTAGATTCATCGGTATTGATATTTCTTCGCCTCTTACATATGGTACGATACAATATGAGCAATAATTGTTACAACCAATTGTTATTGGTAAATAAGCTTTAAATTTAAATGTCCTTTTAAAATTAAAGATTTCAGGATCATAGTTTTTTAGGATTTCAGTTTCACAAATGCTTTTATTGGTTTGCCTTCTTTTTTTAATTAGATCAGGTAAATTTTTTATATTCTTTGT
>CAZFFH010000040.1:0-3128 GCA_964518375.1 uncultured Actinomycetota bacterium | reverse complement strand
CCAATTCTTTCAGAATCGAACTCATTCATCTGGCAGCCAAATGTTTCAATATAAAATTTTTCTATACTTTTATCCATGTAAAAATAATTAAATAAAAGATTTTTTTGGAATTATCTATTAAAGATATTAAACAAAAAATAAAGCACCATATAAAAAAATTAAAACTCTATCTTACCTCTACAGTTATAACTATAGCAGTTTTTACTTCACCATTTACATCAATATCTCTAAAAAAAGGAACGCATATAAGATCCTGGCCCGTTGGAGCTATATATCCTCTAGCTATCGCTATAGCTTTAATTGTCTGGTTTAAAGCTCCTGCCCCTATTGTCTGGATTTGTACCTTATTTTCTGTCCTTATGATTCCTGCAATTGCACCTGCTACAGCATTTGGCGCTGATTTTGATGACACTTTGAGTAATTTCATTATTTATTTAATTTCAATTTCTTTTCAATTTTTTTGCTTTAAATTTATTGTTAAGTTTATTGTATTGTTTGCTTTCTTAAATTCAATGTTATTATCTAATGTAATTAGGTGTTTGCTTCCATATTCTATAACTATTTCTTCTAATGTTTTTATTATACATCTTATCTCTTCATCTTTAAATCTATTTGCCAATTTTAACTCATCATATAATTGCAGTTTTTTTCCAATCTTTTTTTCAGCTGCAATAAAATCTTCCTTTTCATTGTTTAAAAATTTATCATTAATTAAATTTGAATTTATTGGTTCAAGCGCATTTATTTCATTATATATTATTCTCTGAAGGTTCCTTTGAGAAATATCCATGTTAAAAAATTTTTTGGTAATCTCATCTAAAATGTTGTAGTTATCAGTTAGAGAGGGGAAATTCGCTATTGGCGTTTTATCTTCCATTATGAAATTAAAAAATTCGTCCCAATGGTTGAACTTAGGACAGTCTTTTTGGTTATTCTTTTTAAAAGATAGTTGTCTCATTGTAGTAATTATTTGAGATGGTGTACCGTAATAAAAATTTATACTATTGTTTTGAAGTGCAAATTCCAGGATAACTTTAATTATATTATTAACTCCACCAGACAGACAAGGTTTCCCATCATTATCGATTAGTTGAGGCAGTAATGCCTGGTCTTTTTTTTCCGGAATAACTTCAAGATTAACCTCTATATAAAGACTGGTGCCTTTCAAGTGGTCAGAAAATGTGATCCTAACCTCATCAGCAGTTAACTTCATAGAGAATAGTGCCATTCCCCTTCCATGAAAACCATATGAATCTTTTATCCCATCATCAAGTTTTGAAGTAACCCTGGCCTGGAAAATTAAATTATGGAATTTGGGTGGAATGCCGTCGCCATCATCAATACAGTAGATAACTCTTCTGTTGTCCCCTATTTTTTTTGTACCAATGAATATATTTTTGCTGCCGGCATCACGGCTGTTTCTCAACAACTCAATGATAATATCTTCAACGGTATGGATATCTTGAAGAGCTTGTCTCCTCTCAGCTTCTGAAATCTTTAACTTGACATAACCATTTCCCAAATCTTCTTCAATATTTAACTTATCCTTTATGTCAAGATCGGATAGAAACCTGGTTAAATCAGCGTTATTATTTAGCATAATCTATTGCTCTGCTTTCCCTAATGACAGTTACTTTTATCTGCCCGGGGTACTGCATCTCACTTTCAATTTTCTTGGCAATATCTCTGGCAATAACAGCTGCGAGATCATCATCAACTTCATCAGGTTTTACCATAACTCTTATTTCTCTTCCTGCCTGAATAGCGAAAGCTTTTTCTATACCTGTAAATTCTAATGCAATTTTTTCAAGGCTTTCAAGTCTTTTTATATAACTTTCAAGAGTTTCACGTCTTGCACCAGGTCTCCCTCCTGATATGGCGTCTGCGGCCTGAACAATTACATCAAGAAATGTATTTGCTTCTATTTCGTTATGATGAGCTTGTATGGAATGGCAAATCTCTTCATCTTCATGCAGCCTTTTTGCAAGCTCAGCTCCGATTATAGCATGAGATCCTTCTATATCATGAGTTAAAGCTTTTCCTATATCATGCAGTAACCCGGCTCTTTTTGCCTTTCTAATGTTAAGTCCAAGTTCCCCGGCTATTATTCCAGCTACATAAGCAACTTCTTTTGAATGAATTAAAACATTTTGGCCATAACTTGTCCTGTATTTTAATCTTCCAAGTACTTTAACGATTCCCGGATTTACTTCAGAAATTCCAATATCGAATATTGCCTGTTCACCTTCCACCTTTATTTCATTATTAATTAACTTACTGGCTTTCTCAAACATTTCTTCTATTCTCGTAGGATGTATCCTTCCATCCACAATCAAGTTTTCAAGAGTTACTCGAGCTATCTCCCTTCTAACAGGGTCAAAAGAAGAAAGAATCACAGCTTCTGGAGTATCATCCACAATGATATTAATTCCTGTCAAGTTTTCAAAGACTCTAATATTTCTACCCTCTCTTCCGATTATTCTTCCCTTCATTTCATCATTAGGAAGATTTACAACGGACACGGTAGTTTCACTGACATGTTCAACTGCACACCTTTGTATTGCCTGGACTATTATTTTTTTTGCAATCTTTTCTGCGTCTTCTTTTGTTCTTGCCTCTATTTTTCTTATTTCCTTTGCTGAATCAAGTTTTGCTTCTTCTTCCATTTTTTTAATCAGGATTGCTTTTGCTTCATCTCGTGTTAATTCAGCGATTGCTTCAAGTCTTAATATCTCTTTTTTTATTGCTTCGTCCAGTTTAAGCTTTAAATCATCTATTTCTTTTTCACGTGAAGAAATACTTTGTTCCTTTTTTTCGATATAAAAAGACTTCTTCTCCAGGGAGTCCTCTTTTGAATTAAGCCTGTTTTCTATTTTGGCAATTTCATATCTTTGCCTTTTTATTTCTTCGTCATTTCTTAATCTTATATTTGCTATTTCTTCTTTGCCCTCAACTACAGCTTCCTTTTTTAATGATTCTGCTTCTTTTATTAATGATTGTGCTTCTTTTTTAGCGTCATCAAGAATTCTTTTTGTATTATTCTCTGCAGAATTTATTTTATTATCAACAATTATTTTTCTGTAATAAAAGCCCATGAAAAATCCGACAATTACTATAACAAGTCCTAT
>CAZFFH010000039.1:0-11286 GCA_964518375.1 uncultured Actinomycetota bacterium | reverse complement strand
GTTCTGTACTAATTAATTTGATCTTAAATGTTGTTGTAGTAGGCTCAGCAGATTAAAAGCCAGCCGTAGTTATGGAACTCTGTGTAAGATTTATAAATATTGAGGGAATTACAACCATCAGTATTGTAAATAAAGCGCAGGCTGCAATTATTATATAGTAGAGTTTTGGAGTTTTTAAAACTGCTCCATTTGCATCACCTTCATATTTTGTGAAATACATCTGCTTTATAATATTTACATAGTAATAGAGAGACACAACACTTGTCAGAACACCGATTATAACAAGCCAGGTAAGATTTGATGCAACACCAGCCTGGAATATAAACAGCTTGCCGATAAATCCTGCAAAAGGCGGCAGCCCCACCATAGAAATCATAAAGATTATCATGCAAATTGAAATGAAAGGATTTGTATACCCGATGCCTGCAAAGGCTGAAATAGCTTCAGACTTCCTGCTCCTTTCAACGAGCATTGCCACTGCAAATGCACCAAGGTTCATCGCTACATAAGCCATCAGGTAAATCATCACTGCCCATTGAGCTGAAATCGAAGCTGCAGCAAAACCAATTAACATATACCCTGCATGAGAGATGCTCGAATAAGCCATAAGCCTTTTGAAATTCTTCTGAGGCAGCGCCATCAAATTTCCCAGTATTGCACTCAGCAGAGACATTACTATTATAAACAGGATTACCCAGAGGGAATTCTTGAAATCACTTATTCCGACATAAAGCAGCCTTATGAGACCCGCAAATGCTGCAATTTTTGCAATCGTAGTTATCAAAGCAGTGATAATTGTTGGCGCTCCTTCATAGGTGTCTGGCGCCCAGAAATGGAACGGCGCAGCAGCAACCTTAAATCCAAAGCCAACCAGAGACATTACCACCCCAATGATAAGGAGATAATTGTTCTGCAGCATGCTGCCTTCGGTTACCGCTTTCGAAACAGCTGCAAGGTTGATTTCCCCGGTTGCACCGTATATCATTGAAAATCCGTAAACCATGATTGCAGAAGCAAGGATACCGAGTATGAAATATTTTAAAGCAGCTTCATTGGATCTCTCATTCATTTTTTCATAGCCTGCCAAAATATAGGTCGGTATGCTTACAAGTTCAAGCGATATGAAAAGCATTATCAAATCACCCGCAGCGCTCATCAGCATCGCCCCAACTGAAACCATCAAAATAAGGAAGTAAAATTCTCCAAGGTTTCGCTTTATATAAACACTGCCTTTTACATATCCCACAGAAAGTCCGACAACAATAAGTGTGGCCACAAGGATAAAGACCCTGAAAAAATTTGAGAAGTTCTCAACGACAAACGAGCTGCTGAAAAATATACCTGTATTATAAAAATTAAAAATAAAAATTGCTGCAATGCCGCCAGCCAACCCAACTGCAGTAATTGGAGCAATGGCTTTATCAAACTTCTTGCCTATAAATACTGACAGTAGAAGTACGAGCAACCCCACACAGGTTATTATTATTTCAGGTATGATTGATACTACATCAATGCTCATATTTTACAAAAACCTTTCTTAATATTTTCTACATTCCCAGAATATGAATTACGGAATTATTAATCATATTAATGATTGGAGTAGGATATACGCCAACCAAAATTATTATTACTATAAGTGGCGCCAGCGTTACAAATTCCAGCCAGCTTAACCTTTTTAGCTCACCGAGTTTTTCGTTGTACTTGCCAAAAATAACTCTCTGGAGCATCCATAACAGGTATGCAGCGCCAAGGACTATTCCTATAACCGCAATGTAAACCATAACTTTTGAAAAGACGCTTCCTTTTGTAAAAGTTCCAAAAAGAACAAGGAACTCACCCCAGAAACCGCTCAACCCCGGGAGTCCAAGTGATGCAAAAGAAGTAAACGCAAATATTCCTGCAAACAGAGGAATCTTATTAGCTAAACCTCCCATGTCTGCAATCATTCTTGTATGGGTTCTTTCATATAACATACCAACAAGCAAAAAGAGCATTCCGGTTATACATCCATGGTTGAACATCTGGAGCACGGCTCCGTTAATTGCTGTCGGGGTTAGTGATGATATTCCTAACATCACAAACCCCATGTGTGAAACTGATGAAAAAGCAACAAGACGTTTCAAATCTTTCTGAATCAGGCTTGCAAGGGCACCATAGATAATTCCTATGACTGCAAGTATCGCTATTGCCGGTGCCCAGCTTTTTGAAGCTTCAGGAAGAACAGGGATTCCTATTCTTATGAATCCATAGGCACCCATCTTAAGCAATATACCTGCAAGCAGCACACTGCCTGCCGTAGGAGCTTCAGTATGAGCGTCCGGAAGCCAGGTATGGAATGGAAACATCGGCACTTTGATTGCAAATCCCATAAAAAGCAGCAGGAAAATCCAGTTTTGCATGCCTGGTGCCAGGCTGTTCTTTGTAAGTTCCAGGATATCAAAAGTCTGCAATCCTGAATTGAAATAAAGCATCAGGATACCAACTAGCATCAGGACACTTCCAAAAAGCGTAAAAAGAAAGAACTTAATCGCCGCATACATCCTGTTTGCGCTTCCCCAGATCCCGATGAGAAAATACATCGGAAGCAATACAAGCTCCCAGAATATATAGAAAAGGATGAAATCAAGAGCAATAAATACACCAATCATTCCGGTAACCAGCAGGAGCAACAGGGCAAAAAATACTTTGGGTTTATTAGTTATGTTCCACGAAACCAGTACGCAAAGGACAGTCAACAGGCAAGTCAGGAATACAAACGGCATGCTTATGCCGTCTACGCCAAGATGGTAATAAATATTTACGCCTGGTATCCAGTGGTATTTTTCCGTAAACTGCATCCCGCCCTGGGAACCATTAAAGCTTAACCAGAGAAAAATACTCAATCCAAGTATGGCCAGCGACGTAATCAGCGCAATCCATTTTGCACTTTTTTCACCCTTATTCGGGACCAGTGCAATAACAAGCATCCCTACAATCGGTATAAAAGTTATCAAAGATAGTATATTAAAGCCCATCAATTGCCTCCTGTCCTAGCAAAATTATTTAAAATTGTGTTCTAATTATCAGATAAACCACGTAAACGGCAAGAACCCCAAACATTACTATCGCATAACCTGAAATATTCCCGGTTTGCAGTAACCTTAGTCTCTTGCCGCTGTTATAAGTTTCGTTTGCCGTCCAGTTAACAAGACCATCAATAACACCACTGTCAAATATGTGGATACCTTTGGATACTATGACAGTTACCTTGCCAACCAGGTTTATAAACCCGTCAATTATGCCTTTATCAAACCTGTTAATTAAATTAGCAAATTTAATAGTGGGCCCGATAATTGCTATTGAATTAAAATTATCCATGTAATACTTATTAACCAATACCTTGTAGTATGGCTTAACATAACGGTAGAACCAGTCCTTGCGAACGACTTTTTTGCCATACATAAGGTAGGCAAGCAAGATTCCAGTTAAGCCGACTGCAACGGAGATTAGCATTGGAATAATATTGAACTCTGCTTCAGGTAAGTGCATACCGCCGGTTATAAAATTTGCAATGCTGTATTTTTGGGGCAATAAAAAAGGAATTCCAACATAACCTGCAATTGCCGCAAATACTGCAAAAATAACCAGGGGAATTGTCATTGATTTTGGCGATTCATGGGCGTGCTCAGAAGATTTGCTTGGTTTTCCATAAAAAACTGTAAATATCAGCCTGAACATGTAAAAAGCTGTAAGAAAAGCCGTAAAGGCTCCAACTATAAATATAATATATCTCCCGTTTTCAAAAGCAAAACCTAAAATTTCATCCTTGCTCCAGAAGCCTGCAAGCAGTGGAAACCCGGAAAGAGACAGGGCGCCAACAATAAATGTCCAGGTGGTAGTCTTCATTTTCTTTGAAAGGCCGCCCATCTCGGTAATTTCCTGGGTGTGGGTTGAATGTATGATACTTCCTGAACCAAGAAATAGTAGAGCTTTAAAGAAAGCGTGTGTCATCAGATGAAACATCCCGGCTGTAAAAGCGCCTATGCCAAGCGCAAACATCATGTAACCCAGCTGGCTTATTGTTGAATAAGCCAGTATCTTTTTTATATCAGTCTGGACCACTGCAATTGTTGCAGCAAAAATAGCTGTAAATGTACCGATTATTGCAACAACAAGCATTGTCTGGGGTGATTGAGAGAAAATTGGAAAACTTCTGCCAACAAGATAAACACCTGCTGCAACCATGGTGGCAGCGTGTATCAGTGCACTGACCGGAGTAGGACCTTCCATGGCATCCGGAAGCCAAACATGAAATGGGAACTGGGCAGATTTACCCATTGCGCCACAGAATATTAAAATCGTTGCTGCTGTTACAATTCCAGATGATATCTGGCCTGAGCTTACTGCGCCAAAAACATCGGCGAAAACAAGTGTTCCTGTATTAAAGAACAGAAGCAGCAGCCCGATAAGCATCGCTACATCGCCAATCCTTGTAACCAGGAATGCTTTCTTTGCTGCATCGCTGGCTGCCTGTTTCTCATACCAGAATCCGATCAGCAGGTAGGAACATAGCCCGACAAGCTCCCAGCAAATATACAATTGAAGATAAT
The DNA here is from genome assembly GCA_964518375.1 of uncultured Actinomycetota bacterium. Taxonomy (GTDB): domain Bacteria; phylum Actinomycetota; class Humimicrobiia; order Humimicrobiales; family Humimicrobiaceae; genus JAHILC01. The sequence goes on along the minus strand of CAZFFH010000039.1, from coordinate 6,697 downwards.
TATCGGCAAAAACAAGGCCAAGCATTGAGGCACTGAAAAGTTGAAGATAAGCATAGAAAAGCCAGAACCTGCTGTCACCATGCATGTAACCGATGGAATAGAGGTGAACAAGAAAGCTTACGATACTTACTACAACAAGCATCATCGCAGAAAGTCCGTCTGCAAGCATCCCCATGCCGATTTTAATATTACCGGTAACGTACCAGGTCATTCCTATCGAGATGGGCCCTCTTGTAAAGACAAGATAAACAGTATAAAAGGACAGAATTATGCACAAGCCCATAATGGCAGTGGATATCCTGGATCCGATATTTCCAAATTTCTTTCCCATCAGCAAGGCCACTAAAAAACCTGCTACCGGAAGTACCGGTATATACCAAATTATCTGAGCCAAATCTTACCTTTCTTTAAATCTTTACCACTTCAAAATATTTACATTATTGATATCAACAGTTCTCTTCTTCCTGTATACCGACAATATGATTGCCAGCCCTACGCCAACCTCGCATGCAGCAACCACGATTACAAATACTGCAAACATCTGGCCTGTAATCTTGTCTGGAGTTGTAAAGCTTGAAAAAGCAACCAGGTTTATAAGAACTGCATTTAAAATCAACTCAACAGAAAGAAGTACGTGTATAAGATGCCTTTTTGTCAAAACTCCATACATCCCTATGCAAAAAAGAACTGCTGAAATTATTAAAAAATATATAAGCTTTAATTCTAAACCATTCTGGAAAAACATCAGTCATCACCCTCCCCTTTAGCAGTTTCTTCTTCAACTTCTTTCTTTTCTTTCATCGCCAGGACCACGGAGCCGACCAGGGCCGCCAGCAAAAGTACGGATGCAACTTCAAACGGCAGGGTATACCTGGAAAATAAAATGCTTGCAAATTCTTTCATTGAAACAATTTTTATGCCGGATGAATTTTCTGCAACAACGTTGATCTTTGAATAAGAAAAAACTATTGTCAGGGAAACGAACAATACCATCGCAATTAGTGCCGCAAATATCTTCTGGTTATTTGAGATGTTTGTTGAATCTCTAACATTTGTACGCGTAAGCATAAGAGCAAATATTATAAGTACAATAACAGAACCGATGTAAACCAGGATCTGGACAGCAGCCAGGTACTGAGCCCTCAGCATTATAAAATAAATTGCAACGCATAAAAGGGTGACTGCAAGATAAAATGCCGAATGCAAAATATGCTTTCCTTTAATTACCATAATTGCTGAAAATATTAATATGAAACTAATTATTAAAAATAAAATAAAAGCTAAAATTTTCTACTCCTTGCTTTCCTGCCGGCTATTTTCATTAATTTCTTTCTTTTCTTCTTTTTTCTCTTCGATATAAACAGTCTTCATTTGTAAGCTTTCTTTTTGCCTGATAAAGTCCTGCCTTGATCCACCGATAAACTCATGCTCCTGAGTCTGCTGGAGTGCATTAAACGGGCATACATCAATGCAAATCCTGCAAAACATACACAGGCCGTAATTTACCATATAGGTGTCGGGTTGCTTCTCTCCTTCTTTCTTCACAACAGTTATGCAGTGCTGTGGGCAGTTCTTTTCACATATACCACAGCCTGTACATTTATATGCTGCTGTGGGGTCAAGCTGAGCCATTCTAAGCCTTATCAATCCCTGTCCCCTGTCGGCGATCTCGACTTTCCTGTAAGGGTACACAAGAGTTACAGGCTTTGAAAAAAAAGCCCTTAAAGTCGTTTTTAATCCTTTAACTAATCCTATTCCTAACAATTTAACTAAACACTCCTGATCTTATACACTCCTGATCTTATCAACCACCAGAACTATTACTCCCGTAACAAAAAGGTTCGCAAGCGATAGCGGAAGCAGTACTTTCCAGCCGAAATCCATAAATTGATCCAGCCTGAATCTTGGAAAAGTTGACCTGATCCACATTGCAATAAAAATTAAAACATAAGTCTTGGCAAGGAAAATAATTGTGCCCCATACAGGATTTGTTGAAGGCTGCCATCCGCCAAGAAATAATAAAGTTGCCAGGGCACAAACTATAAATAAATTTACAAATTCTGCAAGAAAAAATGCTGCAAACCGAAATCCGCTGTACTCGACATTAAATCCGGCAACAATCTCTGATTCAGCTTCAGGTATATCAAAAGGCGTGCTGTTGATTTCAGCGAGAGAAGCGGTAAAGAAAATGAAAAATCCTATAACCTGGGGGACTGCGTACCACATGTGCTGCTGCGCTCTTACAATTTCTGTCAAATTCATGCTGCCCGCCATTAAAACAACCCCCATGGTTGAAATAATCATAGGTATTTCATATGACATCATTTGTGCCGCGCCACGGAGTCCGCCAAGAAGTGCGTATTTGTTATTTGACCCCCAGCCCGCCATCAAGAGTGCAAGTATTGAAAGGCCCATCACTGCAAGTACAAAAAAGAGGCTGATTTCAATATTGGTTGCGGTTATTTTTTCGGCAAAAGGAATGAAGGCAAAAATAGTCAAAGTGGGGATAAACACTACTATGGGAGCACAGATAAAGGTCCACCTGTCAACACCCGTTGGTATTATATCTTCCTTGCCCAGTAGCTTTAAGGCATCAAAAACAGTCTGCCATATGCCGTGAGGGCCATGGTGAAGAGGACCTCTCCTGTACTGCATATGGCCCATCACTTTTCGCAGCATCCATATAAGTACCAGGGCAGTAATGAATATGAATGCAAACGCTATTACCAGTTTTAGCAATGACCATAAAAGTTCAATCCACCAGACCACTTAAGTCTCCTTTACCATAGACTATCTCATCTGTCACAGCTTCCCATGACCGTATCAAAACTTCCAAGAATAACTATTACGTCAGCTATATAATTGCCGCTGGCTGCAAAACTTAACATATTTATATGGCTAAAAGATGGGGTCCTTATTTTTAGCCTATAAGGATTTTTATCTCCTTTGCTGACAATATAAAAACCTATTTCCCCTTTTGTGCCTTCATTCCTGTAATAAATTTCTCCCTCAGGCGGCTTTAAGATTCTGGAAACCTTTGCAGTATAATCACCCGAAGGCAAGCTGTTTGCTGCCTGCTCGACTATCCGGATTGACTGCTTTATTTCTTCCATCCTTATGATATACCTGTCAAATACATCCCCGGTTGTTCCAACAGGAATTTCAAAATCGTATTTCTCGTAACCACTGTAAGGTTCAACCTTCCTTATATCAAATCTTACCCCGGAGCCTCTCAGTGTCGGACCGCTTGCACCCCAGTTAAGCAGGTCTTCTCTTTTAAGTATGCCAACATTTTTTAACCTGTTTACAAATATCTCATTTCCTGTGATAAGCTCTTCATATCTTTTAAGCTTTACGGGAAAAATTTTTATAAACTTATCAAGCTTGGCCTTAAAACCATCAGGAACATCTTCTCTAACACCACCAACAGTGATGTAATTAAAGGTAAGCCTTCCGCCTGCAAGCATTTCAAGAATATTCAGTATTAGCTCTCTGTCGATAAATCCAAACAATAAAGGCGTAAAAGCTCCGGTTTCAAGACCCATTGCGCCAAAGAAAATCAAATGGCCCGCAATCCTGTTGAGCTCAGCACAAATCACTCTTATAGCTTGTGCCCTTTCCGGAACTTCAATCTCCATCAGTTTTTCAACTGCAAGGCAATAACAAAGCTCGTTGTTTAAAGCTCCGGTATAATCAAGCCTGTCAACAAGCGGCTTAAACTGATTGTAGGTCCTGTTTTCTGCAATTTTTTCAATTCCTCTATGAAGATAGCCAATAACCGGGTCGATGCTGATGATCCTTTCACCATCAATCTTTGCAATAAACCTGAATACGCCGTGTGTTGACGGATGGTGGGGACCAAAATTTACCTCCATATAATCTTTCGGTAAATCATCAAGGACCAATTCCTGCTCTTCGTAAAACATGTTTTCGTTATTCATATTCGCCTACACCTAAATCGGTATACTTATTTTCTTACTCCTGTGCTAACCCAATATTACAGCCGCTTAACTAGTCTTTAAACTTTGCTTTGCCTTAATTTGCTATCCTTATCAGCTTGCCGGAAGCTATTTGCTGCTTCGGCTATTTACTGTATCTATTCAAACTTGCGAGGAGGGATATATTCCCTTTCCTCCCACTTGATTTCAAAATTCTTCCTTAGCGGGTGCCCGTCTTCATCACCGGCAAGTAAAAGCGGCTTCAAGTTTGAATGCCCAATAATATCTATCCCAAACATCTCGGCCATCTCTCTCTCATACCAGTCTGCACCACGATATACAGAAGTAACAGAATCAACTGCAGGTTTTTGCCCATCGAGTTTCACCTTTATATTCACCGACCAGTTATTTTTAAAAGAATAAAGGCAGTAAATCATCTCAAGCCACTCAATATAATCTACAGCAGTTATGCATTTTAAATATTCAAAACACAGTTCGGAATCCTTATTTAAAAGATCACAGAACTTCCTGATGTCTTTACCGGCAATTTCACAAAACAGCTGGCCTCTGAACTGGCTGAAATTTGTTTCTACAGAAATTGCTTTTGCTTTCTTATCAACAGCTGAAATCACGTCCTGGTTGTCAACTTTCTTATATTCGTAATTTGTTATCTCCATTATTTCTTATCTCCGCCAGATACTTTTGAATATAACTTTTCCGCCTTTTAGCTTGACTTTACAACTATGGTCTGCCTGTTAACTACATTTTTTAATTCTAATAACCCTTTATATAAAGCTTCAGGTCTTGGAGGGCATCCCTGAACATAAACATCAACCGGAATTACCCTGTCAACACCTTGAACAACGCTATATGAATCGTAAAAAGGTCCACCGGTTATTGCGCAGGAACCCATTGCCACAACATATTTTGGTTCAGCCATTTGCTCATAAATCCTCTTGACTACCGGGGCATACTTTCTGGTGATTGTCCCTGAAATTATGATCATATCCGCCTGTCTTGGGGAAGCTCTAAAAAACATTCCAAACCTTTCAAAATCATAATGCGAAGCAGCAGCAGACATGAATTCAATTGCGCAGCAGGCAACACCAAATGTGAGATACCATAGAGAACGGCTTCTGGCTGCATTCATCAGCTTGTCATATGAAATAGTTATGATATTTGGTTTTTTGAACTTGCCTTCTAAGAAACCCATTTTAAAATTCCTTTTTTCCAGGCGTATGCCAAACCTAAAATTAAGATGACTATGAAAATAAAAACTTCCACAAGACCTGCAATTCCCAGGCTCCTGAAATTTACCGCCCAGGGAAATAAAAAAACTGCTTCAACATCGAAGATTACAAATAGAAATGCGAAGATGTAATATCTTACATAGTAATGTGCAAAAATTCCACCCCTTGCAGGAACACCGCATTCATAAGTCAGGAGCTTTTCTGCTGTTGGATTTTGGGGCGCTAAAAATTTGGTTACAAATACTACCAATGGAACAAAGAGAACGCTAACTACAAAGAATAACCCGACTGTAAAATAATTTGCTATGTACTGCTCTTGCATTTGTCCTCTACACAAAAATAATTCTTATAGCGCCTCGTTTCAAACTTGTTACATATTATAACAGCAAGAGCCTGAATTTCAATTAAAACTTATTTTTATCTATCGATATATTTTAAGCTCATAATATATTAAAATAGAAAACCAAATTCAAAGAATTTAAATTATTTTTTATTAAAAGTAAAATAGTATTTTTAAAGGAGAAAAAATGGATTTTGAGCCAGATATAAGATTTGATATTAACAATTATTATCCAGGTAAAATAGTCTGCGTGGGGATGAATTATAAATCTCATATAAGCGAACAGGATGGCCGCTTTCCCGGTAAGCCTGTTTTGTTTGCCAAGGCAGCCAGCAGCATTATTAAGGATGGGGAAAATATATTTTATCCACCAGAAGTTAAGGAGCTTGACTATGAGGTTGAGCTTGCAGTTATTATTGGCAGCAAAATGAAAGACATCTCCGAAAAGGATGTTTTAAGCCACATTTATGGATATACCATAATAAATGATTTGACAGCAAGAGAAATACAAAAAAATGAGGGCCAATGGTTCAGGGCAAAAAGTTTTGATACTTTTGCACCCATTGGTCCTGTAATCATACCAAAAAACAAAATACAGGATCCTCAGAATTTACACCTGAAATCTTATGTGAATGGAAACATCAGGCAAAATTCAAATACAAGTGACATGCTTTTTAAAATATTTGAGCTTATTTCCTATATCTCAAAATCCATGACCCTCCAGTCCGGAGATCTGATTGCAACCGGGACCCCTGCGGGGGTTGGTGTTTTTATGAAAGAAAAGAAATTTTTATTGCCTGGAGATGAAATTGTATGCGAAATAGAAAAAATCGGAAAGTTGGTAAATAAAGTTGTGAGCCTATGAACGAAATTGGGGTAAAGTTCATTGTGGATTTTTTTTAGAAGTTGACCCGGCAGTTTATTAGTTTCCCAGCTTATTCATAACTTCTTCGGTTATGCACGCAACAAGCTTCTTAATATAATCGTCATTTTTCCCGCAGGTGCAAGCATCATTTGAGCATGTGTAGCATTCTGTGCTTGTTGTTGCATCAGGTTCAACTGGTTTTATTGTGTCTGCTTCTGTCATTTTAACTCCAATCCAAACTTACTAATTATCGCTGATTTTTTTATTCAGTGGCATATTATAGCATAAATTTTTTTATTTGTTT
>CAZFFH010000038.1:0-11291 GCA_964518375.1 uncultured Actinomycetota bacterium | reverse complement strand
GGACTACCCCTTCAACATATGGAAACTATATAATTTCAGTTACAGTATCAGATGGTAAAGGAGGAGAAGATAGCAAATCCGAAGATATTTATGTACACTTTTATTATGATCTTTTAGAAGAAGCGGAAAGTGCTAGTTGGCATAATTCTACTGGGGATTATCATCTATGGAATGTGGGATTAGGCGATTCCCGTGGATTTGCCTGCTACAGGACAAACATAACATTAGAAGATGATAATATATATCCAAAAGTCCTTGAAGCGCACCCCCAGTGGAGAACTTTTGGTTATATAGCAGGAGATTATCCTGACATGGAAATACCAGGGGGAGCAAGATTTACAGCAGAAATTGGTTTCATAAAAGGTGCAACTGGAACAGATGGCGCTAATTTTAATGTTGATTTTGTTGATACTTCATATGTAGTTTATCACATTACCGGTAGTGGTGGTTACCATGCTGCTTATGATGGAGCTTTGGATAGTTTAAATTTTGACCTTAGCTCACTTGCTGGTAAATTTGGACGTATTATTATCTGGGTCCATGCGCATAATACTTCAGATCAAGACTGGGCAGTCTGGGTAAATCCACAAATAACAAACTGATTTTACAGGCTTATTAATTATTATAATATTATCTCTGCCTGAAGTTAAAGATATTCACTGCCTCAAAAAGAAGAGCTTACAGATCCAGAAATTTTGAAAACTATAGGTTGCGGGTGAAAGCCTTATGTTGTTAGAGCGGGTTGCCCCTGTTTTTGGTGAAGATCCGAAGACCCCAGGGTTGGCTGGCTATAGCGAACGAAGCTAAAACCAGAATTATGGGATCAGGGGAGGATATTTTTATACCTAAATTTGTGTTTGTAAAATAAATATATTATCTTCATATTTATACAAATCACCTGAAACCACCCTGTATAAATTAAATTTATTGTTTTAGCAATAAAGTAGTACAATTTCTATATATATTTACTTTCCAAAAACGGGAGGAAAAATGAAAAGTAAGTTGTTCCCTTTAATTGCTATCCTTACATTAATTGTATTAATTGGCACTGCTGCTATCTGTAATAGGTGTGGAAGTAACCTTACAACAGATACAACCACATCTGATAGTATGGAAAATGAAACAGTTGAAACTTCCGATGAAACTGCTGCTGAAGAAGAAACAGTTGCAGCAAATACACAGGAAGAAGATACAGATACTACGCAGTCAAGCCAGGCAGACACTGAAAAGAAAGCTCCTACAATAAGTCTTGCAATATCAGAAGGCCCTGTTCATTCAAGCGCTGATGATGTCTGCTGGTGGAGAGTAGAAGCTACAGTCACAGGAAGTCCTGCTCCCACAATTACATGGAGCCAGGATGTTAGCAATAGCTCTTTCGGTAAAAACATTGCTCAGGTAAACCTTACAAGAGATAATCCTGATTATACACTGACTGCTACTGCCACTAATTCGGAAGGCGGCGCCACTGATGACATTGCCCTTTCCTGGAGTTGTGATGGGGAGGAAGAGGATAATCACAACCCTGTGATAACAGGAAATGTAATTGTTGAAAACTTATCAGGTGATGATACTCCTGCTGGTGGTCCTTATAAGGTAGGACAAGTTCATTATACAGTAAGAGTGGATGCAGTTGACCCGGATGGAGACCCCTTAACTTATTATTGGTACGGTGGAGGTGGTTATGGTTATAGTGACCCTACAGCAAATCCAACCGAGTGGATTACTCCAGACGGAGGTGGCGCTTATTATTTGAAAGTAGTGGTTAAAGATGGTAGAGGAGGAGAAGCCGAAGTTGGGCGTAATGTTAATATGGCGTCTGCTGAAAATCATCCCCCGGAAATACAGGGAGGTATAATTATTGAAAACTTACCAGGTGATGATACTCCTGCTGGCGGTCCTTATAAGGCAGGACAAGTCCATTATAAAGTTTATGTTAATGCAGTTGACCCGGATGGAGACCCCTTGACTTATGGTTGGTCCGGTGGAGGTGATTATGGTTATAGTGACCTTACAGCAAATCCAACCGAGTGGATTACCCCAGATTTTGCAACCAATTATCATATATCAGTATCGGTCTGGGATGGCAGAGAAGGAGCAGTTCATGTTGGGCGTAGTGTTAGAACCACAGAATAAATTCTTTGCCTACAGCAACTCGATGCACGATATCTTGGATTTATTGGCTGGCCCAAGTTAGGGTTTTTGTTGCCTGGGGAGAGAGGATTCGAACCCCCAAATTGAACCATCACCACTAAATCCATAGTTTAGCGCGTTTACCAATTATATAATACGGTCCTTCATTTTATCAAAAATACTCTTAAAATCGCCTGTTTCTGCAAAATAATTATAATTTTTTTCAAAGTTGAGAAGAATTTCTGCAAGCAGAGTTTCTCTTTTTAATTTTCTGCCCAAAAGATCCATAATTGATATTGCCTTTAAGTTAAGATTTTCAAAGACGCTTGAATCTATGTTTACATTTATTCCAATACCAATATTTAAATATAGTAAACTATTAATTTTTTCGGTTTCTGAAAGAATTCCTGCAAGTTTGCATCTATTGCAGTAAATGTCATTTGGCCATTTAACAGTTACCTTTAGCCTGTATTTTGTTATGAGAATTTCTGCAACCGAAATAGCTGCAAGCAAGTTCATTTTGGGAAGGTCTTTTTTCTTTATTATAGTTGTCAGTATTATTGTAAACCATAATCCGCCCTGAGGCGATATCCAGTCTCTATTAAATCTGCCTCGTCCCATATCCTGTATCTCTGAAATTATTACAGTGCCGTTTAAATCTTCTTTTATATTGTTGCTATCAGATTTTTTTTCAATTTCACAAGCAAAATCGTTGGTTGAATTTAATCTTTCAAAATGGATTAAATTTTTACCAATAAATTGAGTTTTTAATTTTTTATTGAATTGTTCTTTATCAAAATTTTTCATTTTTAAAAAACTTCATATTCTATTTGTGAAACCATAAATTTACGGTGTCGTCTATTTTAAAGTTACTTTAAATCAAAATTTTAAAAAAGGGTAGTAGTTTGAATAATTTTAAAAAATTAAATAAAGAAGACATTAAAAAAATAATACCCCATAGAGAGCCCTTCTTGCTGATAGATGAAGTTCTTGAAGTAGAGCCAGGCAAAAGTATTAAGGCAATAAAAAATGTTGACAAAAACGAATATTATTTTAAGGGTCACTTTCCTCAAAACCCTATAATGCCAGGCGTGCTAATGCTTGAAGCAATTGCACAGGCAGGGGCCATTGCGGTATTGCTATTACCGGAAAACAAAGGAAAACTGGCATTATTTGCGGGGATAGATAAGGCAAGGTTCAAGAAAATAGTCAGGCCGGGAGATAAGCTTGAAATCGAGGTCGAAATCACAGATTTTAGGCGAAACATTGGAAAAGCCAGGGGGACCGCAAGAGTCGGTGGTGTTGTTGCTTGCTACTCGGAAGCAATGTTTGCAATAAGTTAAATTGAATCACTCACAGAGAAGTAATTATTTAAAATAATATTAGAAAATTCGCATATAAATTCAAAATACAACAAAAGTATGAACTGCAAAAGCGACATAAGTAAAAATAAAAATAAATTTGTTCTTATGTTTCCCGGACAAGGATCCCAGTATGAATTAATGGGAAGTGATTTTTTAAATGCCCACACTAAGTATTTGAAGTATTTTGAAATTTCTAGCGAAATAATTGGCAGGGATTTGCCGGGTATTATAAATAATAAAAACGGCAGCGCCGCCGGACTTATTGACCAAACACAATTCTGCCAGATTGCAGTCTACAGCCTCAGCTGTGCGATGAATGATTACCTTGTAGAGAGTCTCAATCTTAGTAAAGGTAATATCGGCACAGTTATCGGGCACAGCCTAGGCGATTATGGTGCACTTTACAGCTGCGGGGCTTTTGATTACAGGCAGGGTGCATCAATTGTTGCTTACAGGGGTAAAATGATGGGAAGCATTGGAAAGGAACTGGAAGAGAGAACAGGTAAGGAAATGATGATGGCTGCAGTTCTTGGTGCAGAAATTTCTGCAGTCAAAAATGTCCTTGAAAAATATAAAGATTCAGTATTTTTAGCTAACTACAATGATTACTTGCAAGTGGTGATCAGTGGTATTAAGGAAGATATAATAAAAGCTAGCCAAGATTTAAAATCTGCTGGCGCTAAAAGGGTAATAGAGCTGAAGGTAAATATAGCATCGCATTGCCCTTTAATGAGAGAGGCATCCATAAAACTAACTGAATATTTTGTTGCCAATTCCATAGTTTTTGGTAAATCCAAAATTGATTTCTTTTCTTCTACAGAAGTTGCATATGTCAAAGAAAATGAAGTAAAGGGTGTTCTTGCAAGGCAGCTTATAAACCCTGTTCAATGGGTGGACAGTATTGAGAACTTGCTAAATTGTGGTTTTAGAAGATTTATTGAAGTGGGACCCGGAAAAGTTCTTTCAGGTCTTATAAAAAAAATTACTTCCAGGCTAGGACATGAAGGAGTAATAATTTTAAATACTGATAGTCTTTATGATCTTGAAAACCTAAAAAACACACTCCTGCCAGAGGGCATAATAAAATAATAACAACCGGAAGGAAAATATATGAAGCTTGAAAATAAAATATGCGTTATAACTGGAGGGGCCGCAGGTATTGGCAGGAAAATAAGCCAGTGTTTTTTGCAGGAAGGTGCAATAGTATATATTTTTGATGTAAATCGGAGTCAGGGCGAGGCTGCTGCAACTGAGTTTTCTTCTGTATATGGCAAGGAAAAAGTCTTTTTTAAAAATGTCAGTGTTACGGACGAATCCCAGGTTGAAAAAACACTTGATGAAATTGCTGCCAAACATCGGTCCATAGATGTTCTGGTAAATAATGCCGGGATAACAAGGGATAATCTGATTATGCGAATGAGCCTTGAGGACTGGAAAAAAGTAATAAATATTAATCTTACCGGTTCTTTTATTTGCTCTAAAAGTGTTGTTAGGCACATGATCAAAAAAAGAAGCGGAAAAATCATAAACATATCTTCTATTGTAGGAATAAGGGGAAATGCCGGCCAGTGCAATTATTCAGCTTCAAAAGCTGGACTGATAGGACTTACAAAATCACTTGCAAGGGAAGTTGCCAGTAGAAACGTAATGGTAAATGCTATTGCGCCAGGATATATTGAAACAGAAATGACGCAAAAACTTGATGAAAAAATAAAAGAAAAGCTTCTAACTTCAATCCCAACAGGAAAGCTTGGCAGCCCGGAAGATGTTGCAATGACGGCATTGTTCCTTGCAAGCAAAGATTCTGATTACATGACTGGTGCAGTGTTAAGTCTTGACGGGGGAATGGGTATATAGAAGGGATATATTTATTTTTAAACACGATTCTTAAATGATAAAGAATTGCCAAAAAGGGTAAATAAAACAAAAATTTAAAAAAATTAAGCTATAAACATGAAATGTAAATTTAAGAGAGGTCTAAAGAAAATATGGTGACTATGGAAAAAAACGAGAGAAGAGTAGTAATTACCGGTATGGGAGTTGTAACACCTGTCGGTACCGGGATTGTACAATTCTGGGATAACATGATTTCAGGAAAATCTGGTGTGAGCAGAATCGAAACTTTTGATGTTGAAAAAATTGCTTCAAAAATAGCTGCTCAAATAAAGGATTTTGATTCAACAACTTTCATAAATGCAAAAGCAGCAAAAAGAATGGACAGATTTGCGCAGTTTGCGGTGGCAGCCACAGTACTTGCACTGGAAGACTCAGGGCTTAAAATAACCGGTGAAAATGAAAATGATGTGGGTGTATATATCGGCAGCGGAATTGGTGGACTGGCAACACTTGAAAGTCAACATAAAATCTTGCTTGAACGAGGCGCTGACAGAGTCAGCCCATTCCTAATTCCGATGATGATATGCAACATGGCAGCAGCTCAGGCATCAATAATATCGGGAGCAAAAGGTCCTGTAAGTACAGCCACAACAGCATGTGCCGCAAGTTCAAATTCAATAGGAGATGCTTTCGAGATTATCAAAAGGGGAGACGCAACAGCAATGATATCGGGAGGAAGCGAAGCTGGAATAACTCCTATCGGAATGGCTGGATTTTCAAATATGCATGCGCTGTCTACCAGGAATGACCAGCCTCAAAGAGCATCCAGACCTTTTGACAGGGATAGGGATGGTTTTATAATGGGAGAAGGAAGTGGTATTTTAATTCTTGAAGAACTTGATTATGCTCTCAAGCGGGGTGCCAGGATATACGCAGAAATTTTTGGTTATGGATTATCAGGAGAAGCATTTCACATGACTGCACTCGAGGAATCAGGCAAAAATGTTGTAAGGTGTATAAAGAATTGCCTCAAAGAAGGCGATATAGGCCTTGGCCAGGTTGACTATCTTAATGCGCACGGGACGTCCACTCCGCTAAATGATATCGTGGAAAGTGTAGCAATAAGGACATGCTTTGGGGAATATGCTGATAAATTAAATATCAGCTCCACAAAATCAATGCATGGGCATTGCCTTGGAGCCGCTGGTGCAATTGAAGCAGTAGCTGCCATCCTTGCTATAAAAAATGATATAATTCCACCTACCATAAATCTTGAAAACCGGGATGAAAAATGCGATTTGAATTATACTCCAAATATAAGCGTGGCAAAAAAGGTTAACATTGCTCTTTCAAACTCTATGGGCTTTGGGGGACATAATGTAACACTGGGATTTAAAAAATATATAAGTTAAGAAATTAAAAAATATGGAAAAAAAACAACCGGAAAAAATGAAATGCAAGAGCTGTAATAAAGAAATTGACCTGGATGAATTCTTAATCAACTTGAACATATGCCCTAACTGTGGCTACCACGGCTACGTTGGTGCCAGGGAAAGGATACAAATTACTTCTGATGAAGGCAGCTTTAATGAAATGGCCCAGGATTTAAATTCAGTAGATTTTTTGAATTTTTACGACCTGAAATCCTATAGCTCAAGGCTAACGGAAGCGAGGTTAAAGTCAGGATTAAATGAAGCAATTGTTGTGGGTGATGCAAGAATAAATGGTTATAGGGCATCTCTGGGAGTGATGGATTTTAATTTCATGGGCGGGAGCATGGGAAGCGTAGTTGGTGAAAAGATTAAAATTATTGCTGATTACAGTATTGCCAATAATCTGCCTTTGATTATATTTTGTGCCTCTGGCGGGGCAAGGATGCAGGAAGGGATAATGTCGCTGATGCAGATGGCAAAAACAGTCTCATGCATAAACAGGCTAAGGGAAAACAAAATACCTTATATTTGCTTAATCACAAACCCTACTACAGGTGGGGTAAGTGCAAGTTTTGCAACAGTTGCAGATATAATAATTTCTGAACCGGGAACTCTTTTTTGTTTTGCAGGACCCAGGGTTGTTGAACAGACAATAAAAAAAGCTGTACCACCTGATTTTGGAAGCGCTGAAAGAAATTTAAGAAATGGACAACTGGATATGGTTGTTGAAAGAAAAGATATAAAGGATATTTTAACCCGATTATTAAAATTATTTAAAAATTAAACTTTAAAAAAAATGGACTTAAATGAAATAAAAGAAATTCCAAAAAATTATTTCAAAGAAACATTAAGATCTTTTTTTAAGTTGGAGAAATTAAAAAGGATATCACATTTTAGCGGTGTTCATTTCAATGATGCAGAAAAAGATCTTGCAAAAAAAATAGACAATTACAAGAAGGTTGAGAAAGAAGCAATCAACACCTGGAAAATTGTTGAGCTTTCAAGGAATGAAAGCAGGCCGCATACGCCTGATTATATCAGCAGCATTTTTGAAGATTTTATTGAACTTTCTGGTGACAGGCAGACCGCAGAAGATAAGTCAATAACAGCAGGACTGGGGAAAATAAATGGCGCTACAGTTGCGGTTATTGGACATAACAAAGGCAAAGATATAAAAGAAAGGGTGGAATTTAATTTTGGAATGAGCATGCCGCAAGGATACAGGAAATCCCAGAGGATTATGCAGCTTGCAGGAAGGTTTGGATTTCCCATAATTACATTCGTCGACACTCCTGGGGCATATGCAGCGCTTGAGGCCGAAGATTCCGGGCAGGCGAGTGCCATAGCTAAAAGCTTGTTAACTATGTTTGAGCTCGAAGTGCCAGTGATAGTAGTATTGATTGGTGAAGGTGGAAGTGGGGGGGCTCTTGCTCTTGCAATAGGAAATTACGTCATGATGCTGGAAAATTCAACTTATTCAGTAATTTCGCCTGAAGGTTGCGCAGCCATTCTCTGGAAGGACCCTTCGGGTTCAAAACTTGCTGCGCGAGCCTTAAAATTAACTTCAAGAAGCTTGCTGCGTATGGGAGTAATTGACAGGATGATATTTGAACCATTGGGCGGCGCACAGGCCGATCCGGCCAGGATGGTAAGAATTGTAAAAAGATACATAGTACTTGCCCTGGATAAATTTAAAAGCACAGACGGAAAACAGCTAAAAGAACAAAGAGCCCAAAAATTTGAAACTATGGGATTCTTAGAAGAATCATCGCATGACTTATTTTCCGACTAATAAAATAATTGCCCCGCCCGGGGATATACTCGTACCTGGTCCAGGATCCTGCGCAAGGACAGTATCTTTCTGGACCGAATAATCGGCTTGTATGTAGCTTATTTCAAATACTATGCCTTTTTCATTTAATAAACCGGCTGCATTTGAGAGGCTCATGCCGATTAGGTCTGGCGTAGGAATCAATTCAAGATTTGTTGCAATTATCAGCTCAACAATACTATTTTCTTCAACCTGTGAGCCCGGCGCCGGATTTAATGCAAGTACTGTTCCCGGAAGAATCGCTGTATCCGTCACCGTCATTCTGCCGGTACTTACCTTAAGGCCAAGCATTTCAATCTGTGACTTTGCATACAGGAAATCATATCCTGTCAAATCGGGGATAGTTAAAATTTTGCTGCCAATGCTGACTGTAAGGTTTACTATAGAATTCTTATCTATTTTTTCGTTATATTGGGGACTTTGAGCAGTAATAATGCCTTTTACAAAGACAGAGCTGTTTTCTTCTGAAATGCTTCCGACTTTTAAGCTCAAATCCTCAATAATTTTGGTTGCTTCTTCTTTGGTTAAACTAATCAGGTTTGGAACTGTAATTGCTACTGTTTGGAGCCCTTTGCTTAGAACCACGTCTACGTTGCTATTTTTTAATATCTTTTTACCAGGAGGCGGGTCCTGCCTGATGATATAGTTTTGATTTATATTTGGATTAAATTCTGAACCCTTTACAACTAAGTTTAAACCACAGATTGAGAGTATTTCTTTTGCCTCATCGACATTTATTCTTTCTATGGGAGGAACAATTGCCAAACCAGTTTCTGTTTTTATATTTTCATATCTTGAATTAAGAGCCAGAAATAATGTTAAAAATATTGCAAAAAGCACCATAAAAACAATACTGAGGGAAAGAAATGTCCATAAAATTTTTGCTCTTCTTGATTTTGAATAATTGATTGTAAAGTCTTTTGCACGATTCTCATCAGGTATTCTTTTTTCTATTATAAGTGGCTTTTTATCAAGGAAATTTTGAAGGTCCTTATTCAAAGCAGTTACGGAAGGATATCTGTTTGAAGGGTTTTTCTCCAGGCATTTCATTATTATTTTTTCCAGCTTTTCCGGTACATTAAGTATAATTTTTGAAGGCAAAGTGGGTTGCTCGCTAATATGCCTAAGGCTTATATCTATGGAACTGCCTCCTCTAAATGGAAGGTCTGCTGTAAGCATTTCGTACATGACAATACCTAAGGAATAAATGTCTGTTCGCAAATCAAGAACTTTTCCCTGGGCTTGCTCGGGTGAAACGTAGTGGGCCGTTCCCACAATATTCATAGTTTTTGTTATATCGGCTGCAGTTGATTTTGCAATTCCAAAATCTGCGACTTTTACCTTACCTTCGGCAGTTATCAAAATGTTCTGGGGTTTTATATCCCGATGGATAAGATTGTTATCATGGGCTATTTCAAGTGCATTACATATTTGCATCGAATAATTGACTATTGTCTCAGGATTTAAAGCGCCTTTTTTTTCTATAATCTCCTTTAAGCTTTCACCCTGGATATATTCCATTGCTATAAAGTATAAACCTTCAAATTCTCCCCAGTCATAAACCATTACGATATTAGGGTTATTAAGTTTTGCCAGGATTTGGGCCTCACTTTTAAACCTGTTTACGAAATTCTTGCTGCTTGCATAACTTTCATGCAGAATTTTTACAGCAACTTTTCTTTCCAGTTGCAAGTCATAACCAAGATAGACATCAGCCATTCCTCCGGAAGCGATTTTTTCGACAATCTTATACCTGTTTGCAACCAGGATACCTGTGAGCCTGCTGTCTGAAATGCTCCTGTCTTGCTTGCCTGAATTGTTATCTCCTTTTTCCTGCATAGAATTCTTATAAGATAAAAATTTTTTGTAATTATTGTAATCTAAGTCTTTATTGAAATGATTGTTATATTATCAAGTCCGCCTTTATTTTTTGCCCAGTAAATCAATTTTTCTGTAATTTTTTCCGGGTTTTTGAATTGATTTATAATCTTTAAAATAAAAGTGTCTCTTAGCATTGAATTAAGCCCATCCGAGCAGAGAAGGATACTGTCATTTTCCCCTAAGTCAAAAGAAAAATAGTCAGGGATTAATTCATCCCCGGTACCTAAAACATTTGTAAGATAATTCCTTTGAGGATGGTTGAATGTATCTTCATATGTAAGCAGACCCTTCCTGAACAGTTCACCGACTATTGTATGGTCTGAAGTCAGTAATTTAAATTCCCTGCTGTTTTTTAGGTAAAGTCTGCTATCCCCGGCATGAATAACATGTGCCTTTCTGCCATCGATATAGCAGCCTGTAAAAGTTGTCCCCATGCCGGAATAATCTTTATTTTCCAGGGAAAGTTTAACTACCTTGCCGTTGGCAAAATTTAAACTTGACATCATAAATTCCCGGATATTTTGGGGATTATTTTTGAGGGTGTTTTGAAAGTGTTCCACAAAATATTCAACAGCAGTTCTGCTGGCAATTTCTCCGGCCTTGTGTCCACCCATGCCATCTGCAACTATGAATAAATTATCGTTACAAAAATAATAATCTTCGTTTTTATCCCGATTATTCCCAATATCAGTTGCTGCGAAGTATTCCATAGGGTTTATTATATGTTATAATTTATCATTACACAAAATGAAAATATCATTAATGAAAGAGAAATTATATAGGGAGATAAATTAAAAATGAATCCTCTTTTACAGC
>CAZFFH010000037.1:9848-11527 GCA_964518375.1 uncultured Actinomycetota bacterium | reverse complement strand
CCCGGCATCCTTGCAATTACTGCTGTCAGCTTTCAATATAAATACATTAAGAAAATGCTTGCCGAAATAAAAAACATTCACGGCAGCAAGATCTTTACAATATGCGGCGGCCCTCATATATCACTTGCACCGTTGGAACTGGAAAAAACCTTAGGACTTGATGCGATTTGTATCGGAGAAGGCGAATATCCTTTACTTGAATTGGCAAATAAGCTCCAGTCAGGAGAGGATATAACTAATATAGAAAACATATGGGTCAAAAAGGATGGCAAAATTTACCAGAATCCTAACAGGCCGTTAATTTCCGATATCGACAGCCTTCCTTTTGGCGACAGGGGACTTTTCAATTACCGGGAAATTGTAAATTCTGATTATGACAGGGCAATATTTATGTGTTCTAGAGGATGCCCTTATAGCTGTACCTATTGCTGCAACAGCGGCCTTAGAGGGTTGCAGGAAGGAAAGTATGTGCGCTTCAGGAGCATTGAAAATGTTCTTGCCGAGATCAAGGAAGTCATTTCAAACTATGATGTCAAATATATTTATTTAAATGACGATGTATTTACAGAAAACAGGGAATATGTCTCCAATTTTTGCAGCAGATATAAAGAAGAGATTGGCTATCCTTTTGAGTTAAACACGAGAGTTGAACATTTAACTCCTGAAATGTTGAAAAGTTTAAAGGATGCAGGTTGCTACCGGGTTGCCATGGGCATAGAGCAGGGCGATGAGAAATTCAGGAGGGAAATCCTGAACAGGAGGATGAGCAATGAAAAGATTGAGGCAGCTTTTGAACTTACAAAAAAAGCAGGCATAAGGACGAAGTCTTTTAACATAGTTGGATTTCCCTTTGAAACATATGACATACACATGGAAACCGTAAAGATAAACAGGAAGGTCCAGCCAAGCAGCCTTGTAGTTTACGTTTTTGAGCCATATCCAGGCACACCTCTTTATGACATGTGTATCAAAAATCATTTTATTGAAGAAGACAGCCAGGATATGGATTTTATATCCAGGACCGATACAACTCTTAACATGCAAGATTTTACCAGGAAGCAAATCCTGAAATGTTACAGAAATTTTGCGTGGAGAGTATACAGGGGGAAATCTTACAAGAAGGCTCTGCTTCATAAGATTTACTATTCAAAATATGGAGAATTGCTGATAAGGCTGCTTTCACCTTTCAAAAAAATTGTAAGAAAATTTGCAATGGATTAGAATATAACTACAATGTGGAAGATTGTTTTACTTAAAATATTTTATTATCTTTTTTTTACTGTAGTTTTTCTATTTGCTATTCTTGTTTTTTTTAGAATAGTTAATTTTTATTTCGGGATTCCTAAACTTGAAAGTTTTCTGGCAGATATCATAAGCAGGATAAAACTTTGAGTACATAAACAGCATAAAACCTTGAGCATTTTGAAAATCTTGAGTAGATTATGATAAGCGTGTTAACCTTAGCTTTTATTATCACGGTCAGCCTGGTTGGCCCGGTCCGCCATATCCTGTACAGAGCTGTTTAATTTCTGCTCTAAATCTTTGGCGCCGGGTTGTGATTGCCTCAGTATAAATGGCCTTAGAGCATATATTATTCCACCAATTATTCCAAGCACAAGAAGCATTGCAAATAGTACCAGGGAAGTCATTGCGGCTTTTCCACTCTGGGCGCCAAGAGC
>CAZFFH010000037.1:1980-9748 GCA_964518375.1 uncultured Actinomycetota bacterium | reverse complement strand
ACAATTCTTAAGGTAGTAAAAATCTTCTTTTTATGCTTTCCGTAGAAAGATTTAACTCTTGTTTTAAAATTTCCTGCCATTTTTACCCATTCAGATAATAATTAATTAATTTCCGGTAAATAACTATTTGATAAAGCTAAATTAAAAATAATTTTAAGTTCAACTTCTACAAGAAATTTAATAAAAATTGAATTATTTACAATAATTAATTAAATTTAATACGATTTTTAGCTTTTGCTTTTTTGCAAAACATCCTTATAAATATCTATGAAATTGGAAAAAGTATTGTCCCATGTATATTTTTCCAGGACCCTCAGCCTTGCCATTTTACCATATTCTTTTGCGGTTTTTTCATTTTCGAGAAGAAAAATTAATTTTTCCACAAAAGATTCCTTACTATTATATTCTGCATAAATTCCTGTGTCACCAAGTATTTCTTTGTTGGTTTTAGTATCAAACACCAGGCATGGAAGTCCTACTGCCATATAGCCGAACAATTTTCCATTAGCCTCCGTTTTTGATAGCTTTAAAGATACACCGATATCTGCAAGATTTAAATATTTCGGCACGTCTTCATGATTTACCCTGCCGGTAAAAGTGACCCAGTCAGAAACCCTTAGTTTTTGGGCCATTTCGGTGTAGTATTCTAAATTTGGAAAGCCTACGATTAAAAAGTGAACATCATTAAATTTATGCTTAACATCATTTATGGAGTCGATCAGGATGTCAACTCCCTGATACTTAGTCAGGACCCCAAGGTAGATTACTATTTTTTTACCACCCGGCAAATTTAGCTTTTCCCTCAACCGGGAGGTGTCATATCCCGGATGGAATTCATCAGTATTTGTCCCCTCAATAAAGCTCACCACTTTTTCACAATTGGCATTAAAATTTGCCAGGAAAAATTCTTTTGCGCCAGACGAACTGAAAATGATTTTTTGCGGCCATTTATTTACAGTTCGCTCTAACCAGCTGTTAAACCTGAAAGGAAAGCTGTTTCTTTTCATGAAACCATGGTCAAGCATTTCTCCCACCATGCTGCCCTGATAATCTGCAATAAGCGGTTTTCTTATAAAGAGCTGGACAATTTTTCCTGCAAAGACACCCTCATGAAGATGGGCATGTATGATATCGGGCTTAAATTTTGCAGCAACTTTAATGGCTTTAAAAGCCAGCAAGAGGTCCAGGTAATATTTGTGAATTGAAGGACCTGCTTCCAGTTTCTTATACCAGGGGATGTTAACAATTCTTTGGATATCAACACCTTCAATATTCCTGCCGATATGATAAGTAACAACTTTTACATCAATATTCCTCCTGCTTAGGGCCCTTACCTCTTCGAGTATTTTTACATGGCAGCCACGGTCCGCAAAAAATGGTGTAGGCGCTATCATCAAGATCTTTAGCTTTTTATCGGCATTATTCGTTTTATTTTTTAATATATCCATTTTCCATATACCATCTGGCAGTAAGGTGGATTCCTGTCTTTAAATCAAACCTGGGGCCATAACCCAGGATCCTTTTAGCTTTCTCAATGCTGAAAGCCCGGCTTTTTTTATAAAATGCCATCCTTCTCCTGTAAATTGGCGGTTCTTTTTTTATTTTCAGTTTTGCATAAATAAATTCTACTGCTGCGGCTGCGGCTTCAAAAGGCAGGTAAGGTATGTGAATTTTGGGGGGCGGGACCTCGAATTCTGCTGCTATCAGCTTTGAAAGCTCATTTAATGTTGTATATCTTTCACCGCCAATTATAAAAACTTCACCCACAGCTTCTTCCTTCCGGGAGCAGAGCAGGAAAGCATCTACCAGGTCATCGATATAAACCATATGAAAAAGAGCTTTGCCGTTTCCAAAAAAAAGGAATTTTTTTGCGGCAATCATCTTAAACATTTTAAGCAGCCTCATGTCTTGCGGGCCGTAAATTCCACAAGGCCTTATTACAGATGCCGGGAGATTTTTTTCTTTTACGTAATTCAAAACCTCAAATTCTGCCGCGCATTTGGATTGCTGGTACACATCGTCAGGGCAGGCCACAACTGTTTCATCTGCAGGGGGGTTTTTTACCGAGCTTACTATTCCTATAGTGCTGCAATGCACGAGTCTTTTTACATTGTATTTCAAAGCGGCATCCAGGATATTTTTTGTTCCATTAAAATTAACTTCCCAATATTCACTGTCTGGCAGATTAGCCTGCCTGTAAGCAGCAGCAATATGGAAAATAATATCTGTACCTTTAACGGCTTCCAATACGCTTTCCCTATCTTTTATATCCCCGGTAACAATTTCAACTCCCATTTGCGAAAGTAACTCAGTTTTACTGCCGGGGCGTGCCAGTACACGTACCTGATAGTTTTGGCTGGTTAGTTTTTTTACAAGGTTGCTTCCGGTAAAGCCTGTTCCGCCGGTTACCAAAGCTTTCATGATTTTCTCCATGAATTAATTCCTTCTCGTACTGTCTTTTAAAAATACCTTCAGGTATTCTTTGGGTATGCCTGCGACAGTTTGGCGCCAGATCCTGTCACAGTTATTGCAAGGGCTTATGCCTTCGATGGTCCTGTTTTTAAAGTTCGTTCTCATCCTTACCATGACTTCATTGTTAAAGATGTCTTTAATAGAGTCCCTGGAGGCATCTCCTGCCAGGATCTCACCTTCAAAGTCCTGAGGACAAAGATAAACTTTTCCATTATAAAAAATTGTTAGAGAATACCATGGAAAAGTGCATGGTATTATTTTAGCCCTGGACCTGTCTATTTTCTCAATACCTTTTAGTTCAAGAAGCCCGCCCCAATTATGGGGATTACGGGTAACTATCTTATCCAGGGAAAGATTCTCAAATTTTTTCATGAAACTGTTTTTCTGCATTTCAAAATCGCACCCGGATAAATTTTCATCAAATTCCATGACCTGGACAATTGTAAAAGGAGTTTTGGACCTCAGCTCTTTTTTCAATTTTAAAAAAGTAATTATGTTATCCAGGGTTTTTTCAAAGCTTGCGCCAATCCTGTTTTTCTCATATGTATCTTTTGTGTAGCCGTCAAACGAAAAAGAAATCAGGTTTAACCCTGCCTTTATTATTTCCCGGCTTAAGTTTTCATTAAGCGGCACGCCGTTGGTATGGATCCTGGTTTTGATTGCCTTGCTGTTTGCATATTTTATCATATCTACAATCCTGGGATTAAGCAGCGGCTCACCTCTGTGAAAAAGATTCACGTCAAAAACATATCGGCAAACATCATCTATTATTTTCTTGTAGAGGTCAAAATCCATATCTCCTTTTAGGGACGCATCAATATCTTTATTTACACATAGGCGGCATGCCAGGTTGCACCTGCCGGATGTTTCAATCCACAATCTTATCGGCAGGTAATTGCATTTTTTTATCCTGAAAATATAAGAAAAATATATTTTTGGAAGGTTAAGAAAGTGCCTTATTTTTTTCATTTACTTGTCTACTATTTCCCTAATAACATACGTAGATTTACCGGTGCCTTCATGATAGGTCCTCATCATGATTTCACCCAGCAACCCCATAGTTATCAGCTGGATTCCTATGAATATCATAAATATTGATAAGATAAATAAAGGCCGGGTTGAAAGAGGCTGGTTAAAAAAGAGCCTTTCAACTATAAGATAGGTTGTTATTATAAAGCCCACAAGACTTGTAAATACGCCGACAAGGCCAAAAATCTGCATGGGTTTTTTTGAATAGGTCAATAAAAACTTTATTGTAATAATATCAAGGATGACTCTTATTGTTCTTGAAATACCGTATTTGGCTTTGCCAAATTTTCTTGCGCGGTGATTCACAGGTATTTCAGCTACCTTTACTCCCATCCAGCTTGCAATTGCAGGAATATATCTATGCATCTCTCCATAAAGCTCGATATTATCCAGCACTTCTTTCCTGTAAGCTTTTAAGGTGCAGCCATAATCGTGAAGCGCCACTCTAAATAAAACAGAAATAATCTTATTAGCGATGGTGGAAGGGAATCTTCTTGAAACCTTATCTTTCCTGTCTTTTCTCCACCCGCTGACTATGTCGTAGCCTTCATCCATTTTTTCAAGGATTTTAGGAATATCTTCAGGATCATTCTGAAGATCCGCATCAAGAGTTATGATTATGCCGCCACTTGCAAAATCAAATCCTGCGCGCATTGCCGGAGTCTGCCCGAAGTTCCTTCTGAATTTTATTACCTTATAGTGGTTATTTTTTTCATGCAACTGCCGCAGCTTGCCATAAGTGCCATCCTTACTACCATCGTCTACCAGGATGACCTCATAATTCCTGCCTAGTTTTGAAAGCACGGGCTCCAGGTTGTCATACAGCGGCCAAACATTGTCTTCCTCGTTATAAACAGGAATTACTACAGAGATTTCTATTTTACTGCCTGGCAAGCTATTTGCTGTTTTAATTTCATTATTTTTCATTTTTATTTAAATTTTAAAAAAGTTTTCCGCTTTTTCTTGTCTCCGTATACCATGCCGTAAACTTATTTATGCCTTCTTCTATTCTGGTTTTTGGGTTATATTTTAACATTTTCTTTGCCTTTAATATATCTGCATATGTGACAGGCACATCCCCGGCTTGCACGCGACCGTATTCAACTTGTGCTTTTTTATTTGCAGCTTTTTCAATAAATTTGATAAGTTCAGTGACTTTGACTGGGTTGGAATTCCCAAGATTTATAATTTCATATCCTTTCACATTTTCAAGATTTGATGCAATAACATCCACAATGTCTTCCACATATGTATAATCCCTTGAAGATGTTCCGTCACCAAAAATTTCTATGGGTTTTTCTTCAGTTATTAGCTTTGTAAATTTATAAATTGCCATTTCGGGTCGCTGTCTTGGCCCGTATACTGTAAAGAACCTGTAGCAATAAACTGAAATATTAAAGAGATGGCTGTAAGTGTAGCAGATAAGTTCCCCGGCTTTTTTTGTTGCTGCATATGGTGATATTGGCCTGTCAACGATATCATTTTCAGAAAATGGTATTTTTTTATTCCCGCCATAAACAGACGAAGAGGAAGCAAATATCAATTTCCCGATTCCGTATTTTCTGCAGCACTCAAGAATGTTTATTGTGCCCTGCACGTTTACTGCTTCATAGAGGGAAGCATTAGAAATTGAGGGCCTTACCCCGGCCCTCGCTGCGAGGTGTATTACCATATCAAAACTATGTTTGTTAAAAACTTCTTTTAGTTTCTCCCTGTCAAGAATATCCATCCTGTAAAGGATAAAGTTTGCTCTGCCCTCAAGGTTTCTTAAGTTTTCTTCCTTGATTTTTGGATCATAGTAGTCGTTGAAGTTATCAATGCAGATGATTTTTTCGCCTGCACAGATAAGTTTTTCGCATAAATTTGAGCCGATAAAACCTGCTCCGCCTGTGACAAGAATATTCATAAGAACAAGTAATTTTGTTATTTAAAAATATTATTTCTTTAATATAAAATATTAATTTATAATATAAAAGCATAAATAGCAATTGTCTAAAGAATCAAATGTAATCAAATGTTGAACAATAAAAGTAACTTTTTAGCCGGTTATTTTAAAGACTGGAAAAACATCCTGACTTTTGTTTTTTTAATTATCCTGGCCGGTCTTGGCGTTTTCTTAAGAATAAGAAATCTTGGTTATCTTTCATTCTGGGGTGATGATGGCCACACAGTCATAGGGACCTTAAGCATATTAAAGTATGGTTATCCAAAACTGCCTTCAGGTTTTGTATTATTCCATGGTATATTTGGTTATTATCTGAATGTGATCCCGGTACTTATTTTTGGGTCGACTGAATTTGCTTTCAGGATAACAAGTGTTTCATTTGGCGTATCGACTGTACTGCTTGTATATTTTGCAGGAAAAGAAATTGCTAATAAATTTGTAGGGTTTCTTGCGGCATTTTTAATTACTTTTTCAACCTGGTATATCCAATTTTCCAGGGAAGCAAGATATTTTGCAGCGCTTCAGTTTTTCTTTTTGCTTTCACTTTTCTTTTTTTACAGAGGATTTGTCAAAGAACAAAAACCATTTAGAATCCCGGCTATCATCTTCTTTATACTTACACCACTGGTGCATGGAATCGGTTTTACATTACTGCTGGCATTTTTAGTCTTGCTATTTTTATATGGCAGGAAATTTTTCAAGGTAAAAATATTGCTGCCATTTATCATCATACTGGTATTTTATGTACTGCAGATGATAAACCAGGTTTTTTTCTGGAAGGTTGGAAGAAGCTTCTACTCTTCGGGTAACAGCCTCCGGTCACTTGTCGGTGCATACTTCCGGCTGCCCGATCCTTATTATTTTAAGATCCTTAACATAATGTTTCACAGGATGTTTGTGATATTTTTAATAGGTGCGGGCATTTTTATTGCATTTTCCATCTTTTTATCTGTGCGAAAATCTTTTAAATTGGGTGACTTATTCTTAAGTGAGATAGAAATGAAAGCCGGCAGGGCAAGATTTCCTTTCAATATCTTCATGCTTTATTTCATATTTACGATTTCTGTAACTATCATATCCTTCGGGCAAATGTATAATCAGCAGAGGTACATTTACTTTCTGATGCCGCTTTTTGTTTTAATTTTTTCTTATGTTTTATACCTTTGCGCAATTGTAATAACAAAATGGATTTTTATCGCTGTAAACAAGGTTAGCAGCAGCAACAACAGCGGCAGGCTCACCTCAGTAAATATATCAAATAAAGGAAATTGTGCAAAAACTAAAACACAAATTTACTTCAGCATGGTTTTAACAGCCGTTTTTGTTGCTGCTGCCTTCTTTATGCTAAGCGGTATTGATATAAGGGAAGCAAATGCAATCCCCAATACAGGGCACAGTGATAATCTCAACACACTTTATTCCATATCAACTACGATGACTTATCACTGGGATGCAGGAGCCACCGGAAGATATGTTGCCCAGCACGCCGGAAAAGATGACATTGTTATCACGACCGATATTTACAATACTTATCCATATACGAAAAAAGTGGATTACTGGCTTTGGACCGGGAACCTGGCTTCATGGCAGCCTTACCATCAGGCCGGGGATGAGATCCGTGACGATACTTATGGAGTGGTTGTGATCAGGGATATTTTTAAATTCATAGAGGTCCTGAATAAAAACTATGATAAAAATATTTGGGTGATAGGGTCATCCTCACTTGTCCACAGCGACCATGTTGACCCGGTATTTAGAAAAATTTTTGACAGCAGGCAGTCCAATCTTGTCCTGACAGGAAGAGACAATGTCTCTAAGCTTTACTTATTCCCGGCAAGTTCTTCCAAAGAAAGAATTGCGGTAACTGATTTTATGCCATCAACTTCCGAAAACACACTTAAGCCTGACAGCGGTGGAAAAATAAACATGGATTTTGCGGTAGAAAAAAGCGGCCCGTTTCTCATAAGTGGCTGGGGGGAAGTAGAGAAGGCGACAGGTACATGGGGTTTGGATGGCAGGTCGATACTTTTTATTGATACCGGTAACAGTTCTTTTGATATTACCGGGGAAAGTACGATAAATATCACTGCACGTCCTCTGCCTCATCCGGAACTTATACAAGAGCTGAGCATTTATATAAATAGCGAGCAGGCTTATACATTGGTGCTTGATGATAAGGATAACTTCAAAGAGTATTCTGTAAACCTGAAGCCAGGATTATTTAAACAGGGGTTAAACGTAATTGAATTTCGATACAGTTACAGTTTTACCCCTCTGGAGCTTGGACTTGGCAGTGATGGCAGGAACCTTGCAGTATTGTTT
>CAZFFH010000037.1:0-1880 GCA_964518375.1 uncultured Actinomycetota bacterium | reverse complement strand
AAGGTTGATATTTATAATAGCGGGAACATGGATGCCCGGGATATTGAGGTTAAAGTCAGCGGACTGGATAACCTTATCGCCGATACTGATAGAAACCCTGATTTTAAAATTACAGGAAATGAAGCAGTATTGAATCTTACCAAGATAGATGCATCAGACATGAAATACTTTTACTTATATACAAAAATAGATCCAAACGCAGAGAATAATTCCAATATATTGCCGGTTCTTAAAATAAAATATGGCCGGGAAAGCGTGCAAAAAGAAGCTCCCTTAAGTGTTCTTAAGCTCTATCCGGCATTTGAAAAATCTAATTTGAAAATTGCGGGGAGAAGCAGCGGCGGACTTTATTCAGGCGATATTGTTGATGTTACAGTAAATGTAACCAACAGTGGTAACATTGAAGCTACTAATGTGCTTGTTGACCTGGTTATGTCAAATCTTTTTATCCTTGACCAGGGAGAACTGCACTGGAATATTGCAAAGCTTGCAATAGGCCAAACTGCCACTTTTCACAGCAGCTTAAGGATAATTGAAGGTATAATAAAAGATACTTATGCAACCTGCCGGTTGGGTGTTGTATCAGATGAAATATCTCCCTTTTCAACTGCAAATTCCAAAGTCTTAGTTTCAGGTGAAAGGCCATTTACAAGAAATCAGATACCGATTGTTGCTCTTCATGGCATTGAGGCTGCTCCAAGCGGATTTTACGAGCTCAGCACAGGAGAGTTTGATTATTTATGCGGGACATTGAAAGCTCTTGGTTTTAAAACCATTACTTTTATGGATTTGCTGAATTATCTGGATAAGGGTAAAAAATTACCCGAAAAACCTGTAATTTTAACATCTGATGATGGTTATCAAAGTGTCTATACCTATGCGTTTCCCATACTGCAGAAATATGGATTTAAGATGACTGTCTTCCTGGTTACCGGCCTAATCGGGAATTCGGAAGCAGACAGAAGGCTCAATGAATTTGACATTGGCAAATCGGGCATTCCGGTAAGGCCGATGCTTGTATGGCCTGAAGTTGGAGCAATGAGCAGGTATGGAATAGAGTTTATGTCACATACCGTATCACATAGGCAAATTGGAGATATGTCTGATGATGAAGTATTATTTGAGATAAGCCAATCCAAAGCCGATATTGAAGCTCATATAAAACGGCCCGTTCCATTTATTGCCTGGCCTTTTGACAATTTTTCTAGTCGTGCCATCAGTTTGCTGCCACAAGCAGGATATCGGGGGGCCATCAGGTATAAGGGTGGAGTTGAAGATATAAGATCAATGAACATATATGCAATTAAGAGGATTCCTTTCTACGGCACCACACCGCCGGGCGGCTATACCAGTTTGATGGGTATAGAGTAAAAAATCCACCCAGGCTTTTATTATTGATTGTTTTATGATATAAAATTAAGTTGGTTGTTCATAATTGCCGGTAACCGATGTTCATAATTTCTTAAAACTGTAAATAATTTTAAATTTTTATTTATGAGAATATTTTTAATCGTCATAGCCTTTATTAATACAATGCTTTACTTGTTTGTATATGCCTATTTTGAGAATATAATGGGACTTTTTGGCAACGTTAGTGTGGCCGGCGGCTGGCTCAGCTTTTTAAAAATCCTGGACCTGGCAATAGTCGGATTCCTTATTGGTTTGATAGTTGCATTGCTACTGCGGTTAAGCATTGAGAAAAGTTTTTTTGACTACAGGATGCTTTTAATTGTAGGAATCTTACCTTTTATTTTCCTGATTCTTTCTCCGGGTCAAGTTACTAATTTCTTTATAGCAAAGCTTTTTAATTCAAGCAGGCAGATAAGCGAGGCAGCCTTTTACTTCTTCTCAAGACAGATAATCTGGGCGATATGGTTTGG
>CAZFFH010000036.1:0-11712 GCA_964518375.1 uncultured Actinomycetota bacterium | reverse complement strand
AGATTGGTGTTGAAGAGGGATTAAAAAATTTAAATTAGTTAAACTCATCAAATTACCACATCAGGCGCTATTGACGCGAGCGTTAAGGCTGGTTCGCTAATTTTTGAAAAAGGTGGTAAATTTAGGGGTAATGTTTCAAGGATTTCGTCCCAGGCGTAAAAATTTATCAAATTATTAGAAAGTGAAGAAGATATTGATAAAACATATGGTTATATTTTGCTTAAAGTATGATAAAAGTGATTCGCGTACAGACAAGTTCTTATCTGACAGCAAGTCAATTCTTAGTTCCATACCTGTGGTTGAAAAATTTAAAGTGGTAAAACAAATAAGTCCAAAGAATAAATTTCATTTTGGTTTTTCCATGGAATTCAAGGATAAGGAAGCTTACGAAATATATAGTAAACACCCGATGCATGTCAATTACGTAAAACAACTATGGCAAAAAGAAGTGGCTAATTTTCTAGAAATTGATTTTGAAGACTTGTAAAAATATTATTTTATTTTACTTAAGTAACTAAAAAAGGAGATGATAATTGTGGTTGAGGAAAACTATCTTTTTAAGCCAATCAAAATTGGAAACAAGATTTCGGAGAATAGAATAGTTGTTAACGCTATGGAATGCTGTGATTCTGATAATGACGGAAGCCCGGGAGAAAAGACATACAGACGTTATAAAAGATATTTTGAAGGTGGTTCCGGCATAGTAGTTCTTGAAGCTATTACAGTTGGTTATGAAAACCGGTCACGATTAAATCAGCTAAGTATAATGCCAAGGAATGAGAAAGCACTATCTAAATTCATAAAAGAGGTTAAAGTGATAAATCCAAAAACCCTCTTCTTTTTACAGCTTACTCATTCTGGAGAGTTGAGCGACCCAAATTTTTCAAGAAGAGTATGCGCAAAACCCCTGCCTGGTTTTGGTGGTGATATTTTATCAGAAGAGGATGTAGAAAGCATAATTGACCAGTTTGTTACATCAGCAAAAATTGCATATGCAGCAGGCGCTGATGGTGTTGATGTCAAGCTTTGCCATGGCTATCTTGGCTCACAATTATTAAGACCATTTAACGACAGAAAATGGAAATATGGTGGTTCATGGGAAAACAGGACAAGATTTGCATATGAAATTTATGAGAGAATACAAAAGGAAATAAAGGATTCCGATTTTATTGTTGGTTCCAAAGTTTCTATCTGGGAAGGTTTTCCGGGTGGTTGTGGAAGCGCCGGACCAGATACAGCAATAATGGATTTGTCCGAATCTTTGGATCTGGTTAAAGGCATAGAGGCAAGAGGAGCAAAATTTATTTTAGTATCTGCCGGTTCTCCCTCAATTACGCTTGCGCTGTCACAACCTGATAAAAAAATTCCAGATGATGTATACCTGCATTTTACTTTCCAGAAAGCTGTAAAAAGTACAGTTAAGCCTGGAACAGTAGTAATAGGATCAGCTTATTCAGTATTAAGGGATGGAAAGAATAACTTACAAGCTGTAAACAGGGATGAAGCCTCCTTAAAATATTGGGGAAATAAGAATGTTAAAGATGGCGTTACCGATATGATTGCAATCGGCAGGCAGTCACTTGCAGATTGCTATATGGCTTCAAAATTAAAAGCTGGAAAAGACAACGAGGTTAATTGGTGTACTGCATGTGATCAGTGTATTGAACTTCTTATCAGGCAAAAGAATGTGGGATGTTGCACTTATGACAAAGAATATGTAGATGCTTTAAGAAAAATCAGAAGAGAAGAAGGCTTACTTAAAGCAAAAAGGACATAAAAATTTCGAACAAGCAATTAATTTTATGGTATGAAAAATGTTAACACACCTTCCGAAACTACCATGATTATATCCTCTATACCATAAATGGTTCCTAAAAAATTATCATATTTTTTTAATTCGACAGCAGTTTTCTTTTCAACGTAATTATTTTTTTCTGCATCATTGCCGAATTTTATACCCAGGACCTGCATTATCTTTAAATTATCTGAAATTTTCATTCCCAGGTCATTTCCAGCCTTGCTTATAATTCTTGCAGGACTTTCAAGCTCGGAGATTTTTAATTGAAGCCTGTCAGAACGTTCTTGCTCTAGATAAATCATCTCATCAGTTTCAAGTATTTTCTTTTCATAATTTGCAGATTGAATTTTAACACCGATATTAAACAGGATCCCCAGGCATAAAAATATTACGACAACCACCAGGATATAAAATACCCCAGGCCTTGTCTGTAAAAACTTTTTTTTCCCATGATTTTCCTGTTTTTTATCAAAATACAGCAATGGATATGTTTTTCTATTATAAAATTCTTTTTCTGCTAATCTTGAATTCATCTTTAAAAACTACCCTAAAAATTGGATTTAATTAATCTAATAATTTCCAGAATTTTTTTACTTTTCTTTTCTTCTAAACTTCTACTGATATTAATCTCAAGCCCAGGAACAATTTTATATCTTACTCTTAAATCTCTTGCATATATTTGAGAATCTTCTTTTACTGCACGTTCTGTCCCTTTAAGAATATCTTTAATAAGGCTTAAATTTAAACCTTTTTCCTGCAGCGATCTGATTTTTAACAGATCTGATAAATGACTATTATAGTAAAACCCCCCTCTTCCTCTACCTGATGGAGGCTCAATTATATTTTCCTGAATATAATATCTGATAGTCCTTCTTGAAAACCCTGTTAAGATACTTATTTCTTCAATTGTGTACTTCTTCACTTTATTGTTTTCGCGCTCTTTATATAGCATGAGGTTTATTATAACACTTAACTGTCAAATTCCAAGTGTCATTATAAAAAAAATTAAATAAATGTTTTAATAATTTAAGGATAGTGATAAGTTTTCAACGGCAGAACAGGCAGTTAAATTTAATCCCCTTTGCTCGAGAGGACGATATTCTCTTTAGTAAGCAGGCGGTAAAGGCCGAAGTCGGCTGCCCAGAACATTATTGCTCCTGCCAAACACCATAATGTAAACGACCAGGAAGCCAGGTCTATAACTCCTGTCGCTACACCAAGGGGGATTCCTATCATCAAGCCGAACCCAACCAGAAAGGAAGGTGCAATTGCAATGTCAGGATTATTAGCAAGGGAGAAAAGAACAATAAATAAGAGCAGAGCTAAGAAAAGCAGGGGATTAATAAGAAAGCTTATCAACAAAAGTGGAGCCGGCAGGATAAAATTTCCTGTTGCCGGAATAATTACAAAAAAATTGACTGTCAACAAGATAATAAGTGTAGAGATAATGGATATTGTATATCCCGGCAGGAATATGGCTATGCTTTTACCTATCCAGATTTCTTTAGGACTTAGCGGGGTAGCCAAAAGGGACTCAATGTTGCCTTTAACCTTTTCTTGAATTATGGTCAGGAAGGCAAAAGCCCAGATGAAGGTCATAAGTACAAACAGCGGCAAGAAGTAGGCAATGAGGCCTATTATCAGCTCCAGTATTGGCCTGGCTGTTTCTTTCCCCGGCAATTCCTGCCTCCTCAAAACAATGATAATAATTACAGAAACAGCAACTGTAATTAGGGCAACTAAAATACTTATAATAAGAAAGGCATTGGTTTGCCTAAGCTCCCTGAAATCTCTATGAAAAACGATGCTAATTCTTCTCAAATTTATCTCCTAACGTGACAGGACTATCCTCTCCCTGGTAATGCGAGGCTGGAGAAATATGACAATAATGGCTATAACAGCAGCTATTCCGAAGTTAGCCAGGGCAAAAGGCCATGAAGTGGTATCCAGAATATGGTGAAGCATAAGGTTAATCATCAATGAAAGGACAATTGGCAGGAAGATCTGGACGATAACATTGCCGGTGGCCGGCTTACCTGTCAGCCCGATAAGGTGTACAAGGAAGCTGAGGCAGAGATAAATAAGCGGAACAGCCAGGAAGCTGGCCAGTCCTATCCAGTGCGTATATACAAAGCCTATTCTGGGAACAAAATATATATAATTAACTGCCAGCATGGCAGCAAGCGAAAGAATTTCTCCAAGAACCATACCCGGTATAAAGACAGCCAGGCTTTTAGCTATCCAGATATTTTTTACACTGAGTGGTGTAGCCATAAGGGATTCTATGTTACCGCGGGACTTTTCCCTGGTCATTGACTGAAAGGCAAACACATTCATATTTACCCCCAGCCAAATAAGGCATGTGGTATACATAATTAAGCTCAAGTATAGCTCCAGCTGAGTCCTGTCGGGTACTGATGCATTCATTGCCGGAGTTATAAGTAAAAGGCAAAAAAATAAGGCCAGCCCTGCATTAATCATCAGGGTTATAGATACAAAAACAATGGTCAAAGCTTTTGACTTCAGGTTGTTTTTGATGCTGCCGGTAGTTATAAGAATTATATCTCTCATGATGTTTCGGTTTCTTTTAAAATAGTGGAATACATTTCTTCCAGTGATGCTTCTTTTCTTGATGCTTCCTGGATTTTCACTCCCCGGCTTGCAAGAATACTGATTATATCAGAGACTTCAGTTCCTTGCTGAGGCGAAAAGATAAGGCTGTTTCCCTTCATTTCCTGTAATCCCAGGTGCGATAGTTCTTTAAGCTCGCTCAGCAACGATTGCGGAATAAATTGGGCAGTCTCAATTATCACCATGCGTTTACTCATCCCCTGACGCAGGCTCTCCAGCTTACCATAGAGTTTAATTTCACCCCTGTCTATCAGGGCAATGCGGTTACAAATCCGCTGCACCTCGTCCAGATTATGGGAACTCAAGAAAATAGTCTTATTTTTTTTACGTGCCATATCGATCATGATTTGCCTTATTTCTATCTGTCCTGAAGGGTCAACTCCTGCTGTAGGCTCATCCAGAATAAGAACCTCGGGATCATGAACCATGGCCCTGGCCAAAGCCAGCCTCTGCCGCATCCCTTTTGAATAGGCATTTACCCTGTCTTTAGCTCTATTTCCCAGTTCCACCATATCCAGGAGTTCACAAATCCTTTTGTTGGCTTTAAACAGGCCATATATCCGGGCGTAATATTCCATATTCTCTTCCGCGGTCATATTATCGTAGAGACCGTCAGCATCAAGTACAAAACCTATTTTATTTCGGGTCTCACTGAGTTTGATATCCTGTCCAAGAATTTCCAGTTTTCCACAATCAGCCTGGAAAAGACCAAGCAATATCCTTATGGTAGTTGTCTTGCCGGCTCCATTAGGACCCAGATAACCGAATATATCTCCCATTTCTACATCGAAGCTTATTCCCTTCAGTACCTCGCGGTTTCCCAGAGTCTTTTTAACATTTTTTATGCTTATTGCCGGGTTCATTTGATATCCTTAGTCTTATTATTTGTTTTAGATTTTTTAGTCTCTTTATCATTTATTTTTACCCCTATTTCACGGAACAGGTCTGCGGTACCTTCCATTGTTCTTTGCATGATTGGGAATGTGGCAATACCAATTCCCCTTTCCTGGTCTCCAAAAACGAGTAATTTATCACCGGTCTTAATGCCAAAATCTTTCCTGGCGTCTACAGGTATAACTATCTGCCCCCGCTCACTTACTGTTACCGACCCGTAGAACTTTTTACTTTCCGGTGCTTCCATATTAAAAACCTCGTTATATCATATTTACAAGATTAATCTTATTTACAAAGCAAATCATACTACTAAATATAATATCGTCAAGCAGGAATTAACTGTAAACTATTATGCTATAATATCATAATAGTTTAATTTATGTTTTTTATAATCTTCTTTTGAAGTAATAAAATATATATACCTATCCCAGGACACTCAGAAATTGATAATACTTTAGCCAAACATATTAAGAAATATCTGGGTATTACAAAATAATATTCTGGCCAGCCACCGTGGTGTGAAATTTTTAAACCATTTTGTATGTCCAGCTTAGGCGGGTAACCAAAATCTCTTAAAGCCTACCTGACAAAGTCACCTTAAAAGGTGATGAGCAAGTTACCGGGCCGCAGGCGAAAGTAAACGCATGGGTGGCCCCAGAAACCCATAAAACTCTCAGAAGCTAAAGCCTGCAATTAATACTTATTCAGGCTTCCTGATTATGTTATTATTTATAAAAAATATTAATTTAAAATAAATAGCGGGGGATAATTGTGAAAGAAGGTAAAGACAAATTGGTAATTGTTTGGACAAGCGGTGACAGGGACGTAGCACTGAAGATGGTCTTTATGTATACATTAAATTCAAGACTAAATAGTTGGTGGGATGATATAACCTTTATAGTATGGGGGCCTTCAGCAAATTTAGTAAGCCACGATTATGAACTTCAGGAATATCTGCAAAGGATAAAGGAACAAGGAGTTAGACTTGAAGCTTGTATAACTTGTGCAAATATGTATGGTGTTGCACAAGATTTATTAGATATGGGCATAGATGTAAAAGCAATGGGTACGGTTCTAACTCAATACATTAAAGAAGATAGAAAAATTTTAACGTTTTAAAGAAATTATATTTTTAAAATAGCACCCTCTATCCTAATGCTTTAGTTCATTTGAGATGATTGAAGAACAGTAATAGCTGACATTACCACGATATCTTTTGGGCTACATCCCCTTGATAAATCATTATAAGGTTTTAATAGTCCTTGATTTATAGATCCATATGCAGCAGCTCCAGCAAACCTTTCTATTGCTTTACAACAAATATTTGCTGAAGGTAGATTTGGGAAAATAAGAGCATTAGCCCTGCCGGCAACTTTACTTTCTGGAGCTTTTATTTTAGCAACCTTGGGGACAATTGCCGCATCTAATTGTAGTTCTCCGTCAAGTGCTATATCCGGCCTTCTTTCTTTGACCATTCTTATTACTTCTGCGATTCTTTCCATACTTCTACTATAAGTGCTGCCTTTTGTTGAATAATATAAAATGGCAATATTGGGTCTCTTGCCAAAAAGTAGAGTTGCCGTCTCATCAGTAGCAAGGATTATATCGGTTAATTGCTCTTCATCAGGATCTGGGACAACTGCAACATCTGCTAAAATAAACTGTCCCTTAGAATCATTTTTAAAGTTAGGTATGATTTCTACCATGGCACCGGATACTACACTGAGATCTTCTCTTTTACCAATAATTTTTATAGCTGCACTCAAAAACTCACTGGAAGAGTATGATGCACCTCCAATACCACAATCTGCATCTCCTATCTTTATCATAAGTGCCCCATAATACAAAGGATTACCGAGTATCTCTTTTGCAGATTCTATATCGAGTTTATCTTTCTTTCTTAAATCTACCAGGTATTCAGAATATATGCTTAGTTTTTTAGAATTCTCGGGGTCAACTACCTCTGATACATTATATTTAAGTAAATTATGCTTCTTTAGTTTTCTGGTTACCTCAGTAGTTTTACCTATTATTATAATTTCTTGATTTAGTTTTATAAATTCTTCAAGACTCTTGTATAATCTTTCATCCAACCAATCTACGAAAACAATTTTCTTTTTTAGTTTTTTTACTCTATTAAATATTTTTTCTTCAAAACTTTTCATTTTCTGATTTAAGTATAACTTAAAACCCTGTAATATTATACAAAATTAATTATTATTTGAAATAAAAATATTAGAAATTAAATTAAGACATTCATAACATAATTGTCTGAAGTGGCTGGCCACCTTACGCAAAGTTAGAACCAATTTATTGAGCTTAAGTACAGATTTTTTTACCAGGATTGAGTTTTTAGATAATTTTTTTAATTTTTTAATTTTTCATATACTACTTTTGCAAATTCCTGCGCTTGTCTCAAATCTTGGTCGTTCGGATGGTTACGATAAATGAAAAAGAAAAGTTTACCCTTGCAGGAATATGTTTCCTCAATGACATTTATACCTTGTGCCTCTGAAAGATCCCGCATGTAGTTAAGATAGTTTTTATGCCATCCATATGTCCCAAAAAGCGCTACATTTTTTACTCGGTTACTATTCAGTGTTCTTATAAATTCTGTCATCCTTTTATCAACCTTATTTGCATAAGCCCCTGCACCAAGGAATAATATTCCTACATTCTCCAATGGATAATCTGGTGTTACAGCCTCTGATACTTGTCCCAATGCTTGTGCGATGGCGTCAGCTACCTTTTTCGTATTTCCTGACCTGCTGTAGTATATTACTTCTGTTTTTATAATTTAACTCCTTACACAATGTAATACTCATTCTATTTAGTCTATCATAGATTTATTGTAAATTCCGAAATTTTTGACCCCTTTAATGAAAAAATCAAAATAAAAACTTCTCCAATAAATATACTGCTATATCCATCCTTTGCCCTTTTTGCTGTATGATTTAGCTTGTCTGCATACATCCTTTTAATCCTAAAACGCAGATTTACCATTGAGGTTTCTAGAGTTGCAAGCTTCGCACTTTTAATGTGGATCTTTACTTATAATAGGTTTTATTGCAAGTCTTGGAAGTTATATTCCAAACAAAGGCAAACAAATTGTCAGACACAATAGCTGATTCAATATATATACTGGAGGGAATAGGAAAAAACTGGATTACATTTAACATAGAATTAATATATTCGTAACTTAATAGAAACAATTAGCTTATATAATTAACCAAATAATTATTAAATAAAAAGTTTAAAAAGGAACTCTTATGCTAATAAATTCAGGAGATAATGCCTGGCTTCTAACTTCTTCAGCTTTAGTCATGTTGATGACACCCGGGTTAGCCTTCTTTTATGGTGGAATGGTCAGGAGAAAAAATATACTATCCACTATCATGATGAGCTTTATGACTTTAGGTTTAATTGGAGTTTTATGGGTACTTTACGGTTATAGTCTATGCTTTGGCAAAGATATAGGAGGTATTATTGGTGGATTAAACTATATTGGATTAAATAATGTAGGCCAACTGCCCTCGTCTGTCTATGCTACTACAGTTCCACATTTAACTTTCATGGCATTTCAGGGAATGTTTGCCATAATTACAGTAGCTCTAATTACGGGTGCTGTTGTCGAAAGAATGAAATTCAGTGCAATTCTGATTTTCTCAATAATCTGGTTTACTATTGTATATTGTCCTATTGCTCATTGGATTTGGGGTGGCGGGTGGTTAGCAAAACTAGGTGCTCTGGATTTTGCAGGAGGCAGTGTGGTACATATAAACGCTGGTGTGTCTGCCTTAGCCTTAGCAATAGTGCTAGGTCCTCGTAAGGGTTATAAGGATGGCACTAATATGACACCGCAGAATATACCTTTTATAGTTATTGGCGCAGGGTTACTATGGTTCGGGTGGTTTGGATTTAACGCTGGAAGTGCCTTGACCTCTGGAGGATTAGCTTCTAATGCATTTGTGGCTACCAACATATCCGCAGCAGCAGCAGCTCTAAGCTGGATGCTACTTAATTGGTTTTACCATCGGCCTACAGTTACCGGTATTGCTACTGGAGCTGTAGCTGGATTGGTAGCTATTACACCGGCTGCTGGGTATGTGAAACCTATTATGGGTATACCAATTGGCATTGGAGTATCGGTAATATGTTTTTATATGATGCGGTTGCGAAACAAAACAAGAATAGACGAGTCTTTGGATGTTTGGGCATGTCATGGTATGGGTGGTACATGGGGAGCCCTTGCTACCGGAATTTTTGCCACTGTAACAGTAAATTCTGCAGGTGCCAATGGTATTATTTATGGTAATTTGGTTTTATTGGGTAAACAGCTATTGGCAATAATAGTTGTGTGGGTTTACTCATTTGGCATGACCTGGATAGTTGGCAAATTAATAGATAAGGCTATTGGTTTAAGGGTCAGTGAAACTGAAGAGAGCATAGGCCTTGATATATCGCAGCATGGAGAGAGTGCTTAAGGAGAAACAAAAGATTAATTGAAAAATTATTATTATATAAATGGAGTAGTATTAATATGCAAAAAATAGAAGCTATAGTCCGTGAAGATAGTTTCAACCCCATAAAAAAAGCACTGGAGGAAAAGGGAATCATCAGTATGACAGTTAGTGATGTGATTGGAAGAGGCCGGCAAAAAGGTGTTTTTTTGAAATGGAGAGCGGGAGAGCATAGAATTGAATTTTTGCCTAAAAAGAAGATTGAAATAGTTTTGGAAGATAATAATTTGCAAGTAGCACTAGATATAATTTGTAAAATAGGAAAGACAGGCGCCATAGGAGATGGGAAGATATTTGTAATGCCTGTAGCAGAAGTGATACGAATCCGTACAGGTGATAAAGGAGTCGAAGCTATATAAATCAACTAACATATTTTATAAATATGTTAAAATTAAAAAGAAACAAGTGAAGTTAACTATAGTATTTAAATCTGGTTCTTGCTCAGTAAACAATTGGACTTCAAAATCTGGAGGTCACAATGATTAAAGAAATGACTGTTTATGCAATCGTAAAGACACAATAAGAAGGCCTTAATAATGGCAGCATTTGATAAAATTTACTCTGGAATTGAAGGAATCGACAAGGCTCTGGATTTTATTCGACTTGGAGATAACGTTGTATGGCAAGTTTCTGACATAAAGGAATATGCATTTTTTGTTGAGTCGCTAGCTGGGCAAGCTATTAAGGGAAAACGAAATTTGATATATATACGGTTTGCTCAGCATAAATCATTGTTAAAGCCTCAGGAAGGCTTGAAGATAATTAAGCTGGATGCTAGTGCCGGCTTTGAAAGCTTTACAGTGGCGGTTCATGAGATAATTGAACGCGAGGGGCAGGAAGCATTTTACATATTTGATAGTATTTCAGAGCTGCAGTTTGCCTGGTCAGCGGATTTAATGATGGGCAACTTTTTTGTAGTAACATGCCCGTTTCTATTTGAACTTAATACAGTAGCATATTTTGGTATTATCAGAGGCAGACATTCTTTTGATACAATTGCGAGAATAAGAGAAACTACCCAGATTTTAGTGGATGTTTATTCAGAAGATAATGAGATGTATATTCATCCTCTGAAGGTTTGGAAAAGGTATTCAAATAGTATGTTCTTACCTCATAGATTTGAAAAAAATAATTCAAATAGCTTTACTACATTAACGGGCGGATTGAACATTAGCAAGTTTTATGCACTTGTGGAAAAAAATACCAGTGTCCTTGATGATCAAAATTTAGATAGCTGGGACAGGTTCTTTTTCTTTGCCAAAATGAATCTTGATAGTTCGAGGCAGGACACAATCAATAATATGTGCGAGAGACTTATGGGCAGAGAAAAAAAGATCACTGATTTACTATGTGCAAACTTCAAAATTAAAGATTTAATTGCTATTAAAGAAAGGATGATAGGATCCGGAAAAATTGGTGGCAAAGCCACCGGAATGTTGCTTTCAAGAAAAATTGTTGAAAATATTATTCCACAAATATACTTGAGGCTCGAACCCCATGATTCATTCTATATTGGGACTGATGTATATTATACATATATTGTACAAAATGATTGTTGGAAGTTACGACTTGCTCAAAAGAATGATAAGGAGTATTTCTCGGCAGCAAAAATGCTTCAGCAAAAGATAATAAATGGAATTTTTCCGGATCCAACAAGAGAACAATTCAGACGGATGTTAGAATATTACGGACAGAGTCCTATTATTGTCCGCTCCAGCAGCCTTCTGGAAGATAGTTTCGAGAATGCTTTTGCTGGGAAATATGAATCCGTGTTCTGTGTCAACAATGGCAGCCTTGATGAAAGATTAAATGTATTTGAAAAAGCTGTAAAGCAAGTTTATGCCAGCACTATGGATGAATCAGCACTTG
>CAZFFH010000035.1:6425-12286 GCA_964518375.1 uncultured Actinomycetota bacterium | reverse complement strand
CTATTAATTTCTCAGTGCTGCCTGGGCTGCTGCAAGCCGTGCAATTGGAACCCTGAAGGGCGAGCAGCTTACATAATCCATACCGATTATATGGCAGAACTGGACTGAAGCCGGGTCCCCCCCATGCTCTCCGCAGATTCCAATCTTAAGATTGCTTCTGGTCTTTCTACCTCTTTGGACCGCAATTTTTACCAGTTCACCGACACCATCCCTGTCAAGTGTTGCAAACGGATCTTTCTCAAGTATTCCTTTCTTGATATAATCCGGCAGGAACTTTCCTGAATCATCCCTTGAAAACCCAAATGTCAGCTGTGTCAGGTCGTTTGTTCCGAAGCTGAAGAATTCTGCTTCCACAGCAATTTCGTCCGCAATAAGGCAAGCTCTTGGAACTTCTATCATTGTTCCAACTTTGTATTCAAGTTTGACATTATTTTTCTTTATGAGCTCACCGCAAATTTCAACAATCTGCCCCTTTAAAAGTTTAACTTCATTGGCTATTCCAACTACAGGAATCATGATTTCAGGTTTAACTATTATTCCTTTCTTTGTAAGCTCAATTGCTGCTTCAATTATTGCTCTCGTCTGCATTTCAAGAATTTCAGGATATGTAATTGGAAGCCTGCAACCTCTGTGTCCCATCATCGGGTTTATCTCATGAAGTGAATTTATTGTGTTTTTCAGTTCATCAAATTCAAGTCCAAGCTCTTTTGCAAGTTCTTCAATATCCGAATCATCGGTTGGCAGGAATTCATGAAGTGGAGGATCGAGCAATCTTATTGTAACAGGAAGACCTTGCATAACTTCGAATATCTCGATGAAATCCTGTTTCTGGAATGGCAGCAAAGTCATCAGAGCATCTCTTCTATCCTTTTCGTTTCTTGCAACAATCATCTTCCTAACAGCTTTTATTCGGGTTGCTTCGAAGAACATATGCTCTGTTCTGCAGAGGCCAATTCCCGCTGCGCCGAATTTTAAAGCAACTTCTGAATCTTTTGGAGTATCTGCATTGGCCCTGACACCAAGTTTCCTGAATTCATCGACCCATTTCATGAATATTCCAAAATTTCCTGAAAGTTCTGCGTCAACAACAGGAATCTGGCCCAAATATACCTGTCCGGTACTTCCGTCAAGGGTTATCCAGTCTCCTTTGTTCACCTTTATATCTTTCGCTGTGAAATATTCTTTTTTTTCAAAAACTCTTATTTCTTCACATCCCGCAACACAGCTCTTACCCATACCTCTTGCGACAACTGCAGCGTGTGATGTCATGCCGCCTCTTGCAGTAAGTATGCCCTGGGCAGTTGCCATGCCTTCAATATCTTCAGGTGATGTCTCGGTTCTTACAAGAATTACTTTTTTACCTTTTTTTGCTTCCTGGACTGCATCGTCTGCATGGAACACAACCATGCCACCTGCTCCACCCGGAGATGCCGGAAGTCCTTTTGCTATCAACTGAGCCATGCTTTGCGCTTTTTTATCAAGCTGTTTGTGAAGAAGCTGGTCAATCTGCGCAGTTTCAACTCTCATAACAGCAGTTTTTTTATCAATCAAGCCTTCATTTACCATATCAACAGCTATCTGCAGTGCGGCTGCGGCTGTCCTTTTACCTGTCCTGGTCTGCAGCATGAAAAGCCTGCCTTCCTGAAAAGTGAACTCCATGTCCTGCATGTCTTTATAATGGATTTCGAGTTTCTTGAATATATCCATTAATTGATTATAAATTGCGGGCATTTCATCTTTTAATTTTGAAATTGACTGTGGCGTCCTGGTTCCTGCAACAACGTCTTCGCCCTGTGCATTTAAAAGATACTCGCCATATTCCTTATTTTCCCCTGTTGAAGGGCTTCTGCTGAATGCAACACCCGTACCTGAGTGATTACCCATGTTTCCAAAAACCATAGTCTGGACATTTACTCCCGTACCCAGATCATGAGGTATACCATTAAGATTACGATATGTTATTGCCCTCTTGTTGTTCCACGAATCAAAAACAGCATCGATAGCCATCTTTAGCTGTGTTTTTGGATCCTGTGGAAAACTTGTACCTTTTTCATCTTTAATTATTTTTTTATAGTCATCGACAAGCTCTTTTAAATCACTTGCGCTAAGATCTGTATCAACCTTAGCATTTTTTTCTGTCTTTTTTGCATGAATTGCATGCTCAAATTTCTCGTGGGCGACCCCCATTACTACATCTCCGAACATCTGGATAAATCTTCTGTAAGAGTCCCAGCCAAACCTTTCATTTCCGGATTTTTGGATCAAAGTCATTACCGTTTCATCATTAAGGCCAAGGTTTAAAACGGTATCCATCATTCCCGGCATGGAAACAGCAGCTCCAGATCTTACCGAAACTAAAAGAGGGTCTTCCTTATCGTTAAACCTCATTCCCATTTTATCTTCGAGCTTTTTAAGATTTTCATCTATCTGTTTTTCAAGGCCGTCCGGATATTTTTTGCCCAATTCATTAAACAGAATACAAGTCTCTGTTGTTATGGTAAAACCTGGTGGAACGGGCAGTCCTATATTTGTCATTTCAGACAAATTTGCGCCCTTGCCGCCCAAAAGTTTTTTCATATCTCTGGTGCCCTCGCCAAAAAAGTATACATATTGCTTATCAGTCATTTATTACCCACCTCCCGGTAAATTCAAATACTTAAATATTTTAATAATTTAATAATCAGCCATTCAGCAATTGACATGGCCAGTCAGCTTTTATTTAAATGGGTTTTCTCTTTGCTTATATCCATTATAAGAAAAAGCGAATTTTTATGATAACAAAAAAAAGTAAAAAGTTAAACAATTTTTGAAAAATCAGCAAATAAGAGGTACAAAGAGGAACTTTCTTTCACAAGGTTTATCCTGTTAACTCTTATATTCTCGTCATTATCCATGACCAGCACCTTATCAAAAAAAATATTAATTGAGTTACCGAACTCAGTAAGTTCTGCAAGAGCGTCGCAGTATTTTCCTTCACCCATGTGTCGTTTTATAATCTTGCTCTTATTGTTAATCTGGCCAAAAAGTTCTTTTTCAAATTCATCAGTGAGAAGCGCCGGTTGGATTTCTGAAAACTTCCGCCCCTTTATAATGTTCTTACATCTTATCATGGGGGTTGAAAGCTTTTCAATATTTTCAGTACTTAGGTAATTCTCTATAGCCTTGTAGCGCAAGTCAATATCAATAATCCCGTAGCAATTTGCCCCAAGTATAGCATCCAGTATGTCAGTCCTCTTGT
Organism: uncultured Actinomycetota bacterium; assembly: GCA_964518375.1. GTDB lineage: Bacteria > Actinomycetota > Humimicrobiia > Humimicrobiales > Humimicrobiaceae > JAHILC01. Next base: position 9,048 of record CAZFFH010000035.1, on the reverse strand, counting down.
TTCGTTTTTCCAGTTGGAATTTATACCTGGCGGTAATGAATTCAACCACATCGCCAACTATTTTTACCCTGTCAATATTGCTGAAACTGAATTTTTCCAAATACAAATTTATACTGCCAGAAACCAATTTCAAAAGATCAATATCGTAACCCTTTTTAAGTGCCGTAAGAATTATGCCTGAAGCTTTTCTCCTGAGCGCAAAGGGATCTTCTGATCCTGAAGGGACGTTCCCAGCTAAAAACATTCCGGCAATTGTATCTATCTTATCAGCAATTGACAGGATAGCGCCCGTATCAGTATCCGGTAATATGTCTCCTGCGGCCCTGGGTAGGTAATGTTCAAATATTGCAGCCGCAACACCTGCTTTTTCGCCTTTTTCTTTTGCATATTCGCTGCCAACAAGTCCCTGAAGTTCCGGGAATTCAACGACAAGATCGGTAACAAGATCGCACTTGCAAAGCATGCTTGCTCTTATCAAATCTGCAGAAATTGCTCCTTTTTTTAAAATACCTCGCAAGTCCAGCTCTTCGGCTATGAAAATGCATATATCCTCAAGTCGCATGGATTTTTCATAAAGTGTTCCCAGCCTGGAATAAAAAATAACTCCTTTTAGCTTTTCATGCCAGGCTTCAAAACTGCTTTTTTTATCTTCTTCGTAAAAGAACCTTGCATCGCTTAACCTTGCACGAAGAACCCTCTCGTTGCCTTTGGTTATTTCACCTTTTTTATCTGAAATTCCATTCTGGATCACTATGAAACGTGTTGTAATATTGCCGGCTTTATCAACTGTCGCAAAATATCTTTGATGATGCTGGACAGCTTTAATGAGTATTTCTTTAGGGATATAAAGAAATTCTTTGGGGAAATTGCCCACAAGCACATTGGGTATTTCAACAAGGTTTATCACTTCGCCGAGAAGCCCTTCATCAAGTACAACCTCAAAATTATTTTTCCACTGGCCTTCCTCAAGCATTTTTATCTCAGCAAGTATCAGTTGTTTCCTTTTTTCGCTGTCCAGCACTACATTTAAACCTTGAAGCAGTTCAATATAAGAATTAATATCATCAGTGCTGCCGATTATCACGGGTTCGGCATTTAAGGTCCTGTGGCCGAATGTCTTGTTTGAGGAGGTCAGGTTTTCAATACTAAAATTTATGGTCTCTTTCCCATATATTGCAACTATCCATCTGATTGGACGGGCAAATCTTATACTATAGTCTCCCCAGGTCATCTGCTTGTTGAAAATCATTGAAGTTATTACATCTTTTAAAACTTCCGGCAGTATTTTTTCAGTTTGCTTGCCATCCTCCACTACTTTTAAGGTTAAATAAATGCCTCTTTCTGTTTCGATTGGCTGCAGGTCCTTAACACCAACATTTAAACTCCTTGCAAAACCCACAGCTGCACCGGTGGGTTTGCCGCTGCTGTCAAAGGCTATATTTTTTGGAGGACCCAGTATTATTTTTTCCTGCGTTTGTTGTAATTGACCAAGACCCGCAACAAAGGCTACAAGCCTTCTTGGGGTGCCGTACGCGCCGACCTGTTCAAAGCTGATTCTGCTGGCTGTTAATTTCTCTTCCAGCAGTGTTTTTATGTTCCTGATGCCTTCAATCAGGCATGATGAAGGCAGCTCCTCGGTTCCAATTTCAAATAATAAGTTTTTTCCCATGGTTTCCTATAGTTTCCCGTAAAATATTTAAAATTTATTTTGTTTTTAAAAGCGGAAAGCCCACCTTTTCTCTTTGTGTAAGATATGCACAGCAAAGAGCTTTTGCAAGATTTCTTACTCTTGCAATATATGATGTCCTTTCTGAAACACTGATTGCTTCCCTTGCATCCAGCAGGTTGAAAATATGAGAGCATTTAAGGACATATTCATGAGCCGGGAATACGAGATCTTTTTCAATTATCCTTGCAAATTCCTTTTCATATTTTGCAAACAAATCAAGCAGCATTGCAACATCGGCAACTTCAAAATTATATTGCGACCACTGCTTTTCAGATTCGAACTGGACATCCCCATAAGTCATAGTGTCGGACCATTTAAGTTCCCAGAAACTGTCTTTGTCCTGCAGGTACATGGCTATTCTTTCAAGTCCATATGTAAGTTCGGCAGAAACAGGCTTCAATGCAAAACCCCCCATTTGCTGGAAATAAGTAAATTGCGTAATCTCCATGCCATCGGCCCAGACTTCCCATCCGAGACCTGCAGCTCCAATCGTTGGAGACTGCCAGTCGTCTTCAACAAACCTTATGTCATGTTCCTTGAGATTGATTCCAAGGCATATAAGTGAACCGAGATAGAGGTTAACGACATCATCCGGAGATGGTTTAAGCAAGACCTGGAACTGGTAATAATACTGTGTCCTGAATGGGTTTTCACCATAACGGCCATCAGTTGGCCTGCGGCTTGGTTCCACATATGCAACCTTCCAGGGTTCAGGACCAAGACACCTCAAGAAAGTGTCTGCATTAAAGGTGCCGGCACCTTTTTCAAGGTCAAGCGGCTGCCTTATAAGACAACCATTATCGGCCCAGTATTTCTGCAAGTTAAAAATTATATCCTGAAAATTCATAATTTTCTTATTTTAATTATATTACCTTCAATAGTCAATTTAGATTG
>CAZFFH010000035.1:0-6325 GCA_964518375.1 uncultured Actinomycetota bacterium | reverse complement strand
TTTATTTAAATAATTGTAGCAGTCTATATGACAGTCAGTATGGTAGTTAAAGTAGTCACTGATTAACTTATAGACATCCTCAAGGACCGCATTATCAAACTCAACGCTTCTAAAATCCTTAAACCTCCTGGAAAAAAGGTCTGAAATTAAAATATAATGCGGCAGATTTAAATCTTTCTGCATGCCAGGCATATTTCTTTGAGATTTTGAACATATCGGGCAAAGAACTCCACCCATTTTTATTGAAAATGAAATTTTGCCTGATTTTTCCTCAACTATTGCTGCAGAACAACTGCTGCAATTTTCAATTATGGGGGCATACCCTGTAATTTTTAAAAATTTTGCAATAAAAAAGCATGCGACCTTTTCTTGTGAATAAATATCATCTTTCGGGAGGCTGTCTATTTCATTAAAGCAAACATAAATGAGTTTGAAGAGCATCGGGGAAGCTTCGTTTGTATGAAGATGCATTTTCAGGACAATTTCGCTTATAAGCTGGCAGAAAATAAACTTGTTAAAATCAAGAGGGATATTGCTGAAATTCTTTAAAATTTCAGCGTTTGTTATTATATCCATGCTTTTACCTGAAGCAAGTTCGAGGTCAATAAAATTGAATAATTCCAGCCTGCCTCCAAACTTGCTCTTTATTTTTCTTGCCCCTTTTGCTACTGCATCAATCAACCCATTTTTTTGGGAATAAAGCTTGACTATCTTATCTGCCTCACCAAGCTTATAAGTTTTTAGAATGATGGCTTTTGCTCTATAGGAGGACATTATTTTTATATCTTATAAAAACTTATTTATTTGTATTATTAATATTGATAATGCTAAAAGTTTTACTTATCATAAAGCTCAACGTATTCATCTATAATGTTCAAACCACTGCTGGTACCGAGCCTTGTAGCGCCTGCATCAATAAGAGCCTGGGCATCCTTGAATGTTTTTATTCCACCCGCTGCTTTTACCCCTATATTTCGCGTAACTACTTCCCTTATAAGCCTAACATCATCAAGCTCGGCGCCTCTTACGCCAAAACCGGTCGAAGTTTTAATAAAATCTGCACCTGCTTCTTCAATTATTTTGCAAACTTTCCTTACTTCTTCTTTTTCAAGAGCGCCATTTTCTATAACTATTTTAATATTAATATGCTTGTTATATTCAGCCATTTGTTCTCTTCTTATTACGCTTACTATTATGCCTATTTCTTTTTCTATGTATGTGTAATTTCCACTCTTTAACATCCCAAGGTTTATAACCACATCCAGCTCGTCGGCGCCTTTTTTAACATTGTCCCTCGATTCAAACACTTTGGTTTCTATGGTGTTTGCTCCCAGAGGATATCCTACAACGGAGCATATCTTCACATCGGAACCCGAAAGTATCCTTTTTGCTATTGGAATATAGCTCGGATTAACACAAACTGCAGCAAAATGGTTCTTTTTTGCTGTTACGCATAAGGCTTGTACAGCTTGAACGGTTGCTGTGGGACTCAACAATGTCTGGTCAATTGTTTTTGCAAGTTGTTCTCTCGTTAGCGTCTTAACCACCAACCCTTTCCTGGTTTTTAAAAATTTTTTTAAAATTATTATGTTTTACTTTTAATAACCCATCCGAGTAAGATAGGATTCATTCTTGGTCCAGTTTTCAACAATTTTTACCCAAATTTGCAAAAAAACCCTCTTTTCAAGAAGCTCTTCGATATCAGCTCTTGCAAGTGTGCCAATTTTTTTAAGCATTTCCCCTGATTTTCCTATGATTATTCCTTTCTGGGATTTCTTTTCAATATGTATGCTGCACTCTATATTCATAAGTGGCAATCCTGACCTGTCCTTTTTTTCTTTCATGCTCTCAACTTCAACAAATATGCTGTGGGGTATTTCCTGGAAAAGGTTTTGGGAAAGTTTTTCTCTTACAATTTCGGCAATCATTTTATGAATCGGAAAATCAGTTACCATATCATCGGGAAAATACATTGGACCTTCGGGGAGTTCTTTTAACAGAATTTGCACCAGGTCATCAAGATTTTCACCCGTTTTGGCTGAAATAGGCAGGATATAATCAAAGAAAACAAAACTGTTTTTTAATTCCTGCAGTTTGCTTGCAACACCGCTTCTTTCTTTTTTTGAAATTAAATCAATTTTATTCAGTAACAGCAATTTGGGTTGTTTTTTAGACTTAATCTTGCTAAATACAAACTGGTCCCCTGTTCCAATACCACCTGCGATATCTGCCATTACGATAATCAAATCAACATCATTGAGTACTCCATAGATAATCCTGTTCAACTTGTCACCAAGTAAATTCCTGGGCTTAAAAAATCCAGGGCAATCCACAAAAACTATCTGCGCATTTTCTGTATTTAATATACAATTTATCCTGTTTCTGGTGGTCTGTGGTTTATCAGAAGTTATAACAACATTTTGTTTTAATATCTTATTTACCATGGTGGACTTGCCAACATTTGTCCTGCCAATCAAACCTGCAAAACCGGACTTAAAATTCTTTTCTTCCATGTAAATTTTCCTATATATAGTGAGATAACTTTTTTAAAAATTATTTAAAATTTGAGAACCATCAACGTCCTGTTAATTCCAGCCCCATACTCATCCAGCCTGACTTCCCTTACTTCAAAGCCAAACCCTTCATATAATTCCAATGCCTCCTTATTTTCAGCATCTACTGTCAATTCAACCTGCTCGAAATTTTCATCTCTTAAAATATCTAAGGTAGCTTTTAAAAGCTTTTTACCTATACCCTGCGCTCTATATCCGCTACAAATATAAAAGGAGTGAATAAAAGCTATCCTGGCTTCCTTCCATTCCCTTAAAATTTCACAAGCGCCGATTATTTTGCCGCTTTTTTTCAGTTGAGCAACTATAAACTTGCCATACCTTATTATAACAGGGATCTGCCACTCATTTATTGCCGCGTCACTGCCCAGGTTTTCAATTTCCAGTTTTTTTATATTTTCAATAAGTGAAAGGCTGAAATCTTTAATTGTCCTTATTTCAATTTCCTGCATTTGCATATTCATTATTTAAATATTAATTTCAAAACAGGTCATCCCGCTTACAGGCAAAAAAATATAAGCCAATACTAATTTTACATCATCTGTCAATAAAAAAGTTAGATTTTATCAGGTAAAGAAAAAATTCTGCTTTCAATTAAGAAAACACCTAATTCTACAATATAATTACAAACCTTTTATGATTTAAAAATGAAATTAGGTTGATTTTATCCTATATTGGTATAAAATATAAATGAGGTGATTTTAATGTTAGTTAATACAAAAGATTTAATTTCATTAACAGAGGCTAACCAAAACTTTTCCAAAGTTGCCAGAACGGTTGATGAAAAAGGTTCGGTTATAATTTTAAAAAATAATGCTCCGCGTTATATAATGATTGATTTCAAAAAACTTGAGCAACTGGGAATTTCAGTAAATGAAAGTTTGGAATCTTTGGCTTCACAAATATTGCAAGATAACCTTGAAGCATTCAAGGAACTTGCCAGATGATAAAACTTGATACCACTCAGGCTTTATATCTTCATGATATGATGTGCAAAGTAACTGGCGGTTTGCCTGAAATCCGTGATATTGGAGCACTTGAATCAGCATTATATCATGCATATGCTTCATTTGAAGGAAAAGACTTCTATGGCACTATTGAAGAAAAAGCTGCACGTCAGGCTTATGGGATTATAAGAAATCACCCTTTTCTTGACGGAAATAAACGAACAGGTCTATTTGTAATGCTTGTTTTTCTGGAACTTAATAATATTAAATTGCACTTTTCTCAATCTGCACTGGTTGAACTGGGCATGGGAACAGCTGAAGGAAAAACAGATTCAAAGCAAATAACAAAATGGATTGTTGAACATAAAAGAAATATTTAGTGGCTATCATTATGAATAAACAATGAATAAATAATATTGTAGTTTATAAGACTTATGGGCTTTGCCGCTTGTAAAATACAGTTATTAATACAAATATCGATAACCTGGCTGGCCACCTTACGCAAATTTAGAACCAATTTGTTGAGCCCGAATGAAGATATTCTTATATCAGAATTGAGTTTTAAATAAAACAATCTAAAACTAAACCACCCAAAAATATTTGTATTAAAACCTTATCTATATATAAATCGTCTAATATATTGAAATAATTCAAAAATTAAATAAGGAAAAATCAAAATTTATATATTCATAGGAGGAATACAATGATAGAACAAGTTCACAACCATATTGTTTCAGAGCTTCAGCAAAATGCTCGAACAGATACAATTTTTATTCTTACTGCAATTTTTCTTAACTTGATATCACTTGGAGTTAATTCAGCTATCGCCACAAATTCCAGGACAGATACAAATCTATTTATTGTCATGTTTGTTCTTGTGGCACTTGTTTTGGTGGTAAATTTTATTGTGATATTTGGCCTACTGAAAGGTAAGCAGACAAGGTATAAATTAATTAACGGGCTTCTTAAAATGTATAAAGACCAGAATGTAGATGGCTATTATGATTCTACTCTTCTTCTAAATTATAACGTAAGATACAATCTTTTCATTTTTGCAGTTGTATTTACAGGAGTAGTAGCTATTGCCATACCATTTATTGTTAGATAAAGAAGCTAAATTATTTTTAAGCACATTTTTTTAGAATTATAAGTATATAATTGTATGTAATAATTTAATAAAAATTACAAAAGGAGCAAATTATGTATTATTTTTTGGTATTTGCAATTGTAGTTGTTGTTATTATTATAGCTGCGGTCCTGATAAATAATTTAATAATTAAAAAAAGACCATCAGATAAAACAAAAGGCATTTTTAGATTAATTGTAGCAATTATAATCTCTATTGTAGCCGGAGGGGTAGGATTTTTCCTATCTTTTGCCCTTGGCGAGGGATTAATGGAAGTTCTTAGTGAGAAAATCGCTATGCTTATAACGTTTGCCGGCGTATCTATTTTTAATTTTATCGTATGTCTATTTATAGGAAGGTTTTATCCTAAAAGCATTTGGTTTGCATGGTTTTTAATTAACATCATAGTATGGGTAGTTCTTATTACCAATCCAAGAGAATCGGGAGGATTTGTAGATTTGTGGTGGGGATGGACTGCTATGGTTGTCTTTGCATTCGTCGGGTCTGTTGTTGGCTCAATATTTTTAAGGAAAAAACCAAAGCAATTAGATACTGCTTAGGGGGAGATTTCTATAAAAAAAATAAGAAAATTTTTTCTAAGTGATATCTTAAAAAAATCAAAATTAATTATTTGTTTAACAATTACAACTATAGGAATCTTAACTGCTTTGCTTTTGACAGGGTGCGGTGGTGGGCAAAATCTACTTCTTAATGTAGCAAAATCAGAAAAAAAATAGAAGATAGGGAAAAAGGCCTATGCAACTTATACCAGTATTTAAAATAGGTATATGGAATGCCTGGATTTTTGCAGCTTGTTTTTTTCTTATCCCATATTTATTAATGTTAATCAATAAAGAAGCTTTCAATAAAGGAGGTAATCCTCCTGATATGAGCAAAAGAGAGAAAATAATAGGTTATATTGCTACTATTATTGTCTATATTGCATATCTATATTCTATTTTCCTACCTTTTAAATTAGGAACAGCATGGTTTTATATAGGGCTTATTATCTTCTTATTAGCTGTAGTAATACTTGTAACTGCTATTATAAATTTTATTACTACTCCAATCGATAGAGCTGTAACTAAGGGAATATATAGCTATTCCAGACATCCACTATATCTTTCTAATCTCCTAGCTCTTATTGGGATAGGTATAGCTACTGTTTCATGGGTTATCTTGTTAGCTGCAATCATATTTCTAATTTTAGTAAATATTGTCATTAATTCCGAAGAACGTTACTGTAAAGAAAAGTATGGTGATACTTATAAAGAATATTTAAGTAAAACTCCCAAGTGGATAGGAATACCAAAGTTATAAAGCTGCATTAGTAGCTGGGTATAATAGAAAAAGTTAAATATCAGTCTTGCGGTATCAGTAATAAGATAATTAGAAAATCACATTTGAAGTGCTTGGAAAGAAAAAACAGCAATTGAAAGTATTACAGTGATTAATGATGTAATTGGCAGTTTTCTATAATTTTTTGGGTTGACTTCATTATTCATAAAAAAGACCACTTTTAAAGGAAATTTTTATTATTTTTATATATCAATATTATAACATAAGTTACATATAATATTTTTTGGATACATGTGACATAAATGTCTGAAAGTGGCTGTCCCAAGGTGTGCAATTTCGAACCAAATTTTAAGGGAATTAGTTAATTTCAAAGACCTATTTAT
>CAZFFH010000034.1:0-12498 GCA_964518375.1 uncultured Actinomycetota bacterium | reverse complement strand
ATGGCGGGATACTTGAGCAAAACCTGCTTTAATTTAAACGAGCTATTTAAGGTTACTGATTTCTAAATAAAGTATAGATTTCCTGGACTTAATATGACAAACTATTGTCATATTAAAGTACCTACAATGTTCTTTTATAAAACTAAACAATTTTTTTATAAAAGTGAGTTCTTAACCGATAGTAAAATGACAATATGAAAATTGCAATTACTGCTGACATACATTTAAAAACAAATAAGGAATACCCTGAGCGTTTTAATGCGCTAAAAAATATACTCGATCAATTGTTAAAAGAACGCATTGAAAATCTCATAATAGCAGGTGACTTGTTTGATATAGAGAGTCAGAATTATTCGGTATTTGATGAGCTCTGCCGGGAGAAAAAATACAGTGACATAAATTTCTATATTATTCCCGGAAATCATGACTGGACCATTGATTCAAAATATTTTATGGCCGCTAACATAAAAATTATTAAAGAACCTGAGTTTGTTACCTTTGAGGATACTGGCCCCGGTTTCTTTTTTGTTCCATACCTTCCGGGTAAATCTATGGGTGAGATCATTGCAAAATATAAACAATCCCTGCCCCCGAGATGGGTGCTTATCGGTCATGGGGACTACCTGTCAGGCATCAGGTATCCGAATACTTATGAATCCGGGATATACATGCCTCTTGGCAGGTCTGATATAGAGTACTACAACCCTTCCAGGGTAATACTGGGCCATATTCATAAAAAAATGGAAATCGGGAAAGTCAATTATACAGGCTCGCCATGTGGAATGGACATAAATGAAGCAGGCAGGAGAAGTTTTATTATCCTTGATGCAAGCGACCTGAGTATTACAGAAAAAACTGTTGATACAGATTATATTTTCTTTAACGAAAACCTCGTCGTACTTCCCACCTCAAATGAATTTGACTATGTAAGAAACAAGATAGGCGGCTTTATTACAAAGTGGAAACTCAGCAAGTCAGAAATTCCCGGGGCAAGGATACGCTTAAAAGTCAAAGGATATACATCCGATAAAAAGAAGCTGGAGGCGGTTTTAAAAGAATCTTTTTCCGGTTTTACTTTTTACAATAATGAAGGACCTGACCTTAGCGAAGTCTCACTGTTTAATGACCTCGAACGCGTAAGCATAGTTGAGAGAGTAAAAGAGAAGATAGATTTGCTGGAAGAGACAGATGGATACACCCAGGCTAAAAAGGACCTGGTACTTGAGCAGGCTCTTGGAGTTATCTTAAAGGAATAAAAACACAGGAGATTGTAAATATGGGTATTAAAATTGAAAAAATAACAGTAAAAAACCTGGGCCCGATTGACAGTTTTTCAAAAGATTTCGGGTTGTTCAACCTCATTTACAGCAGAAATGAATGCGGGAAGACATTTCTAACGGAATTTATCATCCGCTCATTGTTTAAAGACACAAAAAGATGGCAGTTCAGGGAAAACGGAAGCGGCAAAGTGGCAGTCAGTGGACTGGACGATGGAAGTTTGGTGGAATTTTCTCCCGGTTCAGGTAAAAAACTTGAAGATTACTGGGAAAATGACGAAAAAGGATTGCCGCTTTCAATGGTCAAACTTCTTGTTTCCAAGGGCGGGGAATCTTCCATAGAAAATTCGGAAGAAGGCATTGGCAAGAGCTTAATAAAGGAGATTTTTTCAGGAATAAGCCTGCTGGATAAAATAGACAGTGACGGCAATATATCCAGGACCGTAAAGGCTGCACAGCTTGAAGATGGAAATATAAATATCGGCAATGCCGGAGAAGGTAAGGCATACAGACAGCTCCAGGGCGAGATCAGCAGGATAGACAGATTATTTTCCGATATCGAATCAAAATATACAAAAGGAATTCTTGAATCATATAAGACAGAAGAGAAGCTTTTAAAAGATCACCAGGCAAAACTGTATAAGGCAAAATGTTATGAAGCTTACCTGATTTCAGAAAATATAAAAGATTTAAATAAAAAATTACAGGAAAATAACGAAGATGAATTAAATGAACTGGCAAAAGATATCAGCCTCTATGAAATCAAAAAGAATGAGTACAACAGCAAAGTAATCCAGCTTGAGCAACTGAATGAAAAATGCAGGCATTATGAATGGCTTCTAAAAGTATCTGCATTATATGAAAAGTTTTCATCGATTTCTGTTAAGAGGCCAAAACCATTACTGGCTGTTTTATCGGGCGCTCTTATTGTTGCATCAGTTTTGTTTTCCATTTTTAATATACCTTTAGGAGCAATTATTTCTGTGCTTGCAGCAGTTGGACCGATAGCCTTTTATATAATAAAACTTCTGAATTCTTCAAAAAATACCGGGCAGAATGATGAGCTGGATAAAATAAAAAAAGAATTTAAAAGTAAAACAGGCAATGAGCTTTCGGATATGGTTGCACTCAATCTGGAATTGGACAGGCAAAAAGAGTCTTATGATATGGCAAAGCTTTTAGCAAAACAGGTTGAAGAGCTCAAAACTGCAAACGAAACATTAAGTTTTTCCATTATGCAAAAATTTCTCAGTTTTACGGGTAAGCAAGTACCCGAGCCGCAGTGGCACGCAGCTCTTGCTGAGAAAAAGACGGAAAACAGAGATTTAAGAGTAGATATCGAATCAATGCGTGAAAAAATGAATGATCTTGCAGTCCGGGAAATCGAATATTTATTTGAAGATCCACAGGTCAAATTCAGTTATGATGGGTTTGAAAAAGCCCGGGCAGCGCTTGAAGATATCCAAATCCTGATTACTGAAAAAGAGAAGGAAATAGAAAGCCTGAAATACAGCATCTGCACTGAAACAGGTGACGATTCGAGCATTGAATGGGACAGGCTTTTAGAAAACCTGAGAGAGAAAAGATTTGAAAAACAAAATGATTTAAATATTTCGGAAGCGCAGATCATTGCCGGAATACTTGTGCATGCTGAAATCGACAAACTGCGCCAGGAAGAAGACAATAAAATAACACAAGGCCTGCAATCGGAAGTAGTTTTAAAGCCTTTAATGGAAGTTACAAAGAATTACAAGAAACTTTTTTTGGATGGCGACAGTTTGATGGTATCCGATGAATATAGAGATTTCTGTATCAAAGATTTAAGCACCGGAGCCAGAGAGCAGATAATGCTTGCCTTGCGAATAGGTTTTAGCTCAAAAATATTAAAGCAGGATACACTTTTTCTTGTCCTGGATGATGCATTCCAGCATTCTGATTGGGAAAGAAGAAAAATCCTTATCGACAAACTAGCAAATATTGCAAAGACCGGCTGGCAGATAATTTATCTTACCATGGATGACCATATCAAGGAATTGTTTGATGAGGCAGGCAAAGAATTTAAAAGCGGCCAGTACAAATGCTTTGATCTGGCATTAGGAAATTAAGCAGTGATATCCTACCAGTAATTTATTTATGGACAAAATAAGTCTGAAAGAAATACTTTTCATTATTATTTTGTGCCTTGAGCGAAGCGAAAGGAATGGTTTATAATTATGGTAGTCTATGATAGTAATTTTTTAAAACACAAGGTAGATGGGTTTTTTGAAACTCCTTTAAGGTTTTCAAAAGAAGATATGAAGATAATATTTCTGGGAACAGGAAATACTCTGGGAGGTGTTTACAGGGCAAAATCCTCTGTAATTTTAATTGCAGCCGGCGAAATTTTTTTAATTGACTGTGGGTGTGGGGCGATTCAAAGAATGCTTGCAAAATCAATTGACCCGGGTAATATAAGCAAGATATTTTTTACACACCACCATACTGATCATAATGGAGGTTTTCTTGATTACTTTATTACAAGTAGCCTAAACAGGACTAATTCCGGAAGAAAAGTACCTGTTGAAGTTTTTGGGCCCGATAATTCAAAAGAAGTTATTTCCAAAATGCGTGAATCAATAGAAAGCGATGTTGTTAGCAGGCATTCAGTTGATGATTCGTGGTCAAATATTATTATTAATGAACTTAATGATGGAGAAATTTATAACAGAAATGGTTTGGTGGCTAATGTTTTTACGGTAAATCATGGCTCTTACAAACCAAGTGTTGGCTTCAAATTTGAATATAATAAAGTTAAGATTGTATTTTCGGGAGATACATCACCAAATGAAAATGTTCTTGGTGCATCTGAAAATGCTGATATACTTGTACATGAATCATATAATAAGAATTGGATACTTGCCTCAATTGATCAAAACCCTGAAGACGAGGGAACGTTGAAGTCGGTTATGTTAAAGCATACTTCCACTATTGAAGTTGCTAAAATTGCAAAAGCAGCAGCTGTGAAGCATTTGGTTTTAACTCATCATATTCCTTCACCGTTACCCTTGAAAAAAATCGAACAGCAATATATTGGCGGGATGTCTAAAGTATTTTCAGGGAAGATAACTGTTTCCAGAGACTTAATGGAGATTTCATAAATAAAAATATTTTTGAAAGCAACTGCCTTAAAAAAACTTTATTATGCTGTTATAATAAATATAAACAGTCAAAATGCTTTTAAATATTTAGACGAACTATTTAAAAGATCCGCAAAAAACACAAGCTTTATTTTCTAAGCGAAAGGGTTACAAGTGAGAGAATTATTATACAGGGATGCCATTAGAGAAGCTATCATAGAAGAAATGGACAGGGATGAAAAAGTATTTTTGATTGGAGAAGATATTGGAATCTATGGGGGAGCATTTAGAGCTTACAATGGATTACTGGAAAAATATGGAGCCGCCAGGGTTATCGACACTCCAATATCCGAAAATGCAATTGTGGGTGCCAGCATAGGAGCGGCCCTTGTAGGCTACAGGCCGGTTGCTGAAATAATGTTTATAGATTTTACGACACTGGCAATGGATCAGATTGTGAACCAGGCAGCCAAAATGAAATATATGACCGGAGACAGTCTTAGTGTACCTATAGTGATAAGGACACAGGGTGGGGCCGGAAGAGGAGTAGCGGCTCAGCACTCCCAAAGTCTTGAAGCCTGGTTTTATCATGTTCCCGGACTTAAAGTTGTCATGCCTGCTACTTCATATGATGTCAAGGGGCTGTTAAAAACAGCTATAAGAGATAACGAGCCCGTATTATTTATAGAACATAAGATGATATATCAGCTTGGATGTCCGGTTCCGGAAGAGGAGTACCTGATACCTCTTGGAGTCGCGGATATAAAAAAAGAGGGTAAAGATATAACTTTGGTTGCTTACTCAAATATGCTTTTTAAAGCTTTAGAGGCAGCAAATGAATTGGAAAAAGACGGAATAAGCTGTGAAGTCGTAGATCCCAGGACACTTGTACCTCTTGATATAAATACTATTTTTAATTCTGTTAAAAAAACCGGGCATCTGGTAATAATTACTGAAGCCTGTGAGAGGGGATCTGTTGCTTCTGATATAAGCGCGAAGGTAGGAGACATTATTTTTGATTATCTTGATGCTCCTGTAAAAATTGTTGCATGTCCAAATTCTCCTATACCCTATAACTCAAAAATGGAGCAGTCACTGATCCCCGGCAAAGATAGGATAATAAAAGTCATTAAAGAAATATTATAAAAATTTTACAGGAATTATTTCGCCATAATATGAATTATTTTTTTTTTAAAAAAATGTATTTATATATGGGGTAAAAAGTAAATGAATAAAAAAAAGATTATTTTTTTTGGCACACCTGTCTGGGAACTGACAAGCAGGCATCTTAAAATGTTTCTGGATAATAAGGCAAACATAGTAGCGTTTGTAGAAGCCGATACAAAAAACATATCTACTACTGTAACAAAAAAGGACCCGTATGAAAATATTACTGATGTTTCCGGAAGACTAAACATTCCTGCTTATTGCCCAAAGGATATAAAGGAGCCGGAATTTATCAATTTTTTAAAAAGTTTTGATGCTGATATATTTATTGTATGTGGTTTTCAGTTTTACCTGCCCGAAATAATATTAAATATCACCCCTTTGGGAGTGATTAATTTTCACAGTTCTCTATTACCACGACATGCCGGTATGCATCCCGGGTTTTTTACTATCTGGTATGGCGATCGAGAATCCGGTATGGTAATACATTTTATGGACAATGTCCTGGATACCGGAGATATAATATATCAGTCAAAAGTCCCGGTTTATCCTGGCGATACTATTGCTACGCTCTATGATCGTATTTGGGATTCAAGCGAGCCTTTAGTAAAAAAATTACTTGAGGAAATCGAAAGTGGCTGCCTTCCCAGGACCCCTCAGGATATGAGCAGGTATTTATATAATTATGAACTTTCCGAAAAAGATTTTGAACTTGATTTCAGGCAGCCTGCTGAAATTTTATATGGAAGAGTAAAAATGCTGCCCGGAAAGTTTTATTACCTATGGAATGAAGAAAAATATTATGTTGAAGATTGTTCGATTATCAAAGAGTCTAAAAATAACAGGAAATACATATTTAGAAAACCTCTGGAACATGACGGGAAGATAATTTTTTTAACTCCCAGACATTACTTACAAATTGACAGGGTTAGTAAAATTAAAAAATAAAATCCCTATTATTTCCAAAAAAAGGGATGCTTTGAAGATTTATGAGTCAATTAAAAAATTACTTAAAAGGAGTGGGTGACATTGTGGATAAGACTATACTAATTCTTGCGACTTTGGATACCAAAGGGAAAGAAGCAGGCTTTTTAGCGGAAAATATCTGGAAACTGGGTAAAAAAACTATCATTATCGATGTAGGAGAATTGGGGTTGCCTGAAATAAAAGCCGATATATCCCGGGAAGAGGTCGCTGAAGCCGGAGGGATTTCGCTGAAAGAATTTTTTAAGGATACAAAAAATAAAAAAGCTGCACCGGTAATGGTAAAAGGTGCAATAAAAATCGTAAGTGACTTGGTCAAAAACAATAAGGCACATGGGATAATCTCTCTTGGCGGGACAAAGGGAACATCACTTGCAACTGAAGTTATGAGAACTATAAAATATGGTTTTCCCAAGATCATGGTGTCTACTATGGCATCCTCTGATGTTTCGGTTTTTATAGATATCAGTGACATAATTATGGTTCCTTCTGTTTCAGACGTGCTTGGGCTAAATCCTTTTCTAAAGAGGGTCCTTTTAAATGCAGCCTCCGCAATTTGTGCAATGGCGCAAAATACCGGAGACATCATCATCGAAAAGGGACTTTTGATCGGTATTAGCAATGTGGGAATAACTACTCCCGGTGCAATGAAGGCTATTGCATTGTTTCAAGAAGCAGGTTATGAGACTATTGTTTTTCATGCAGTTGGTACAGGCGGCCGGGCAATGGAGCAAATGATCAAAGAAGGGATAATCGGGGCTGTATTTGACTATGCTTTGGTTGAAATTTCAAATTATCTTTACGGAGGTTTAAACAATGGCGGTCCATACAGGCTTACTGCAGCAGGAAAAACAGGAATACCACAAGTCATATGCCCGGGCGGTGTAGAAGTCTTTGCTCTATGGATAAAGGAAGGAGATGCCTTGCCTGATCAATATAAGGGCAGGACAGAAATCAGGCACAGCTCTTTGATAACAACACTTAGATTTAATAAAAAGGAATTAATAAATACAGCAAGAGAAGTAGTCGAAAGATTAAAATATACAAAGGATGAGGCTGTTTTTATGATTCCGACAGGGGCCTATAGTATATATTCAAAAAAAGGGACGCCCTTTTATGATCCTGATGCAGATAAAGCATTTGCTGATTATATAAAAGAAAACCTCCCCCGGAATTTTAAAATAATTGAAATAGATGCTGATCTTACCGATGAAGTTTTTGTTGCTGCTGCAGTTAAACAGATGATAGAGTTGATCAATAAAAAGAAAAAGGCATAGGAGAATATTAAATAAAAATGAGCGATATATCCAAAGAGATGAAAATAACAATGCTGGAAAGTATGATAAAGATCCGAAGATTTGAAGAAGCAATGATCCAGTTATATAAAGAAGCTAAAATAGCGGGACACCTCCATCCCTGTATAGGAGAAGAGGGAGTAGCAGTAGGCGCTTGCTCTGCGATAGGAAAAAAAGATTACATTGTATCAACACACAGGGGTCACGGCCACTGTATTGCAAAAGGTGTGGATTTAAAAAAGATGGTTGCTGAACTATTCGGAAAAGCTACCGGCTGTTGTAAAGGTAGGGGCGGCTCCATGCATATTGCTGATCCCTCGGTTGGTGTGTTAGGAGCAAATGGTATAGTCGGGGGTGGTATGCCTATAGCTGTAGGCGCTGGATTAGGCTGCAAGATGGATGGAAAAAATATAGTCTCAGTATGTTTTTTTGGAGATGGAGCAGTAAATAATGGAGTTTTTCATGAGTCCTTAAACATGGCAGCAATATTTAAACTCCCTGTCATTTTTATTTGTGAAAATAATATGTATGCGATTTCAACGAAAGAAAGAGATTCGACATCCGGGGAGGATATTGCAAAAAAAGGGCAGGCTTATGGTATTCCCGGGTATATTGTAGATGGGAGCGATGTTTTAGAAGTTTTTTCAATAGTCAGAGATGCTGTAAAAAATGCCAGAAATTCAAAGGGCCCATGCCTTATCGAGGCTAAGACTTACCGTTTTTATGGACACCACTTAAACGATGAAGAAAAATACAGGGAAAAAACAGAAGTTCAATACCATAGAAAAGAGAAAGACCCTATTATAAATTTAAAAAACAAATTATTGGCTGAAAAAATAATAAATGAGGACCTGATAAATGAAATTGAAAAAAAAGCCTTAAATTCTATAGCTGAAGCAATAGATTATGCAGTACACAGTCCTGAGCCTGAAGTTTTTTAAGTAAAAAGGTCTTAAAAAACGGTTAATAAATATTTTATTGAAAAGAGAATAAAATGCCTCTATGTAATTTGAATGAAATATTACCGGATGCAGTCAATAAAAAATACGGCATATTGGCGACAGTATTATTTAATTTTGAGTTCGCTGAAACAGCAGTAAGAGCTGCAGAAGAGAAAAAATCACCAATAATAATTATGTTTTCCGATCCACTTATGGAAAAATTTGACTATTTTGACTTCAATAAGCTGATTGGGCCCATAATTTTCTTAGCCAGGGACTCGAGCGTTCCTGTTGTCTTGCACCTGGATCACGGAAGAAACTTGGAAAGCATACATCATTTTATTAAGTCAGGACTTACATCTGTGATGGTGTCTAAAACTAATATATCGCTTGAGGAAGATATTAAAGTAACAAAAGAAGTGATAAATATTGCTCATTCTTATAATGTGACTGTCGAAGGCGAAGTTGGAGAAATGTTAGGTGAGGGTGGATTGGAAAGCAGTGAAAAACATAAAAGCAGAAATGAACAGATAAGGGATGGATTTACAAAAGTTGAAGATGCAGTGAAATTTGTTGAAGCGACAAATGTAGATGCGTTATCAATATCTGTTGGAACGGTACATGGATTTTTCAATGAAAAACCGGATATAGATTTTAGTCTAATAAAAAAAATAAAAGATGGTGTTAAAATCCCCCTGGTAATTCATGGTGCGTCGGGATTAACGACAGAACAATATAAAAAGGTTATTGATTGCGGTGTGGTGAAATTAAACTATTTAACAGGACTTATTGAAGAAGCAAGGGAAAAAGTCCTGGAGATTGTTAAAAAAAGCAATGATTTTAGCTATATTGAGATGAATTATAAAGTTGCGGAAGCAGTTAAAGAAAAAGTTAAAAGCCTTATAGATATATTTGGAAGTGCAGGCAGGATAAGAAGCTGAAATTTTTAGTTATTTAAAAAGTTAATCATTATTAACTGGAGGAACACATGAAAAAAAAAATTGTAATACTTGGGTGTCTTGATACAAAAGGGAGTGAATACGCATTTATCAGGGATTTTATAAAAAAAGAGGGTTTCCAGACTCTTGTTGTGGATGTAGGTATTATTAATCCACCGGTGTTTGACCCTGATATCACAAGGTATGAAGTTGCCTTTGCAGTAGGTGAGGATCTGAAGAAGTTACTGGATGAAGGAAGTTCCCGGGAAAAGTTAACTTCAATAATGGCTGAAGGTGCAAAAAAAATCCTGACGGGACTTGTAAAAAAAGAAGAAGTACATGGAATAATATCATGCGGTGGAACTCAGGGTACAACTCTGTCAACAAATGTCATGAGGGCCCTCCCAGTGGGGTTTCCAAAAGTGATGGTCTCCACCATTGCATCAGGCAATACAGCTAACTTTGTTGGTTTGAAAGATATTATGATGTTAAACTCTGTTGCTGATATTTTAGGTTTGAACAGGATTACCAGGAAAATTCTCAGGGAAGCAGCCGGGGCAATATGCGGGATGGTAAAAATAGGCACTGAGACCATTGATGGCACCAAGCAGCTGATAGCTATAACAAATGTTGGGATAACTACTCCTGGAGCAATGAAAGCAAAGGAAATCCTTGAAAATGCCGGTTTTGAGACTGTTGTTTTTCATGCTGTCGGTACCGGCGGCAGAGCAATGGAAGAATTTATAAAAGAAGGGCAGATTGATGGTGTTTTTGATTTAGTTACAATAGAAGTGATGCAGCAATTGACAGGGGGCATACTTGCTTCTGATGATGATAGAATGACTGTTGCCGGTAAATTTGGAATACCACAGGTAATAGCACCCGGCGGGATTTCATGTACTACTTTTAGCCCGCATGAATCAATCCCGCCACATCTAAAAGACAGAAAATACACCAGGCATAATCCAATGTTTACTAATATACTAAATAATAAGGATGAGTTCATCTCTCTCGCAAAAGAACAGGCGAAAAGGGTTAATGAAAGCAAAGGTCCCACAGAATGGTTTATACCTATGAATGGATTTTGCTCTAATTCTACAATTGGAGAACCTTTTTACGATTTGGAATCAAATGAAGCATATGTAGAGACTTTAAGGAAATACTTGAGAAAAGATATTCCGATCCATATTTATAAGCTTGATATTAATGACCCCGGATTTGTACAGCCAATGGCGGAAAGGTTAATAAAATTAATAAAAGATCATAAACAATAAAAGGAGGAACCATGATTGCAAAAAGATGGAGCAAAGAAGGTATCCTGGAAAAATTATGGAGTAAGATCGACAAAAAAATCCACTATTTTTTGCCAGTTGCGGTACCGGATTGGTAGCAAAATTACTTGAAAAAGCTGGAGCAGATTCAATTACTACCTTTGGCGGAGGAAGATTAAGAAGTAATGGCTGGGGTTCAATGTCTATGTTATGTTAAAGCTTGCAAAAGAAATGGGACTCGTCACCATTGCAATGCCATTCAATTTAGAAGACAGTATAAAAATGGTTAAAGAAGCGATGCCTGATATTTTCTGCTTTCATGCAGGGACCACTAAAGGTGGATTAATAGGTTATGATACTCCTTATTCTTTGGAGGATACTGCTAAAAGGACAGAAGAAGCTTGTAAAGTTGTTATAAATATTAAAAATGATTTGATCTTACTGACACATGTTGCATCACTGGTCACTCCTGAAGATGGACAATATATCTTAGACAATACTTCAGGTCATGGCTTATGGACCGGTTCGGCAACTTAGAGGATACCGATAGAAAAAGCAGTGCTGGAAGTAGCCGGTAAATTTGCTAATTTAGAAATTAATAAATAAGAAAACTAAAATTTTTAAAAAATAACTTTAATATTGCCAATTTTAGTGATATAATTGGCAATATTAAGAATATTTATTTAGTTTATTTTTAATAATAAGATGGGAAACAGATGGTTAAGAAAAGAGTGAAAATTGATAAGTTTGGTAGAATTATTGTCCCAAAAAAAATAAGATCCAAATATGGAATTGACAGCAAAACAGAATTTCTAATAAGCGATAAATCTGAAGGCTTTTTACTTACTCCACTTAAAAAAGAGCCGAATATTATAGAAGATGATGGATTGCTAATAATAAATGGGCAACTGGGAATAGAAAATTTGGATGAATTTATTAAAAAACAAAGAGAAGAAAAAATAGTAAAGGTCTTAAAAGATATTGGAAAACTCTAAAATAAAATTTATGTTTGACACGTCTGTTTTAATTGCTGCAGTTCTTGGATCGCATCCGAAACACCCAAAATGCTTTGAATGGCTAAGGAAGGTAAAAAATGGGCAGGTAAATGCAGCATTATCATCGCATACATTATTGGAAATTTACGCTGTTCTTACAGGGCTGCCTATAAACCCAAAAATATCTCCCGGGATAGCATTAAGAATAATAAGGCATAATATAATCAATAATTTTAAAATAATAACCTATTCTTACGAGGATTATGAAAATGTTTTAATAAAACTCAACTCCCGGGGTATAACAGGTGGTTCGAGTTACGATGGCTTGATTTTTTATGCTTTTGAAAAATTTGGAGCAGATTGTCTGCTGACTCTTAACAGAAAAGATTTTATCAGGATCAACCCTGATAAAGAAGGCAATATTATTGAACCAGGTATGAGTACAAATAACTTTAATAGGGAGGTTCATTGAAAGTTTCAAATATCTGGCGTTTATTGAAAATTCTTTTGATAT
>CAZFFH010000033.1:0-12549 GCA_964518375.1 uncultured Actinomycetota bacterium | reverse complement strand
TTTTAACTAAAAGTGCTATAATAATAATCTTAAAAATCTTAATTACTAATGATTCTTGGCCAAGTGAATTTTTTAAATGGTTACTTTTAAGGAAGGTAATACTATGTTTTCAAAAAAAGAAATAGAAGCACCCGGGAGTAAGACATTAACCATAATTGCCGAAGGCGTAAAAATAGAAGGTAAAATATATTCAAAAGGTTCTACTAGAATTGACGGATACGTAATTGGCGAAATAATATCAGAAAAGGAATTTATAATTGGAAAAGAGGGGAAAGTAGAAGCTAACGTAAAGACCTGCAATGCGGTAATAGCCGGAAGTTTTAAGGGTGAAATGATATCTGCGGGAGAAGTTGAGATAGCAGCAACCGGAAAGTTTTTAGGCAACTTAATCCAAAAAGATGCTTTGCTTACTATATCAAAGGGCGGGCTTTTTAAAGGGGAAAGTATTATTTCTGAAAACCAGGATATTTTTAAGATAAGCGAATTGAGCAAACCAAAAGACTCAATAAGCATTAATGCTCCGCATAATGTTCCAATTGGCCCAAGAGTTTTGGAACAGAGGTTCAACACAAGCAGCGTGAATCAAATTAATAGAGAGCGTGACATTAAGGTCTAGGGCAAGAATTCAATAGAGCCCCATGCTCCAATTTTTTTATCTTTAATAGCCAGAAGCCCTTTGATTTCTTCAAACCCTTTAAAATAAGCTATGCTGCCGGGTATATCATCTTCGCATGATATGCTGTTGGCAAGTGCTGTTGCTGCTGCGTCTGCTGTTATCGCGGATTTTGCAAGCACAATAGCAAGATCGCATTTTCCCATACTGAAAGAATGGCCAAAAGTCCCGGATGAGGAGCACAACCCGCAGGGCATGTTTTTTGCATTTACCTTTAAAGCAATTCTGTTTTTAAAATTAGGGTTTTTGACGTAAATACCAACATTTATATCCCTTTCGGCCTTTATATATATGTCTCCGCCATTTTCTATTATGAGAATGTCGCAGTATTTTTGCAGATAGGAAGCAAGATACTCATTTACAGTTCCGGCAACTGCTGCCATTGGTCCGACATTAAATTCAGCAGACTTCGCGCACATTTCCTTTATTACTGGCGGAAAAGAAGGTTTTATTCTAATTGGAGAAAGGCTTTTTAAAAAAGATGGTTCGTTCTTAATGCAAACATTGAGAATTTCATATATTTTTTTCAGGGGTTTTTCAATTCTGCTTTTGACGTTTTTATTGCTGCTGATTAAGATATCAGTATAATAATATGAAACCAACCAAGCATATTTTTCTTTGTTCTTGACGCAGCATCTGTAAATACTCCTGTCCAAATCAATTTTTTCGCCGGTAATATCCCTTATTGTCAGCAAACCAGCTTTGTCAACGCTGTCATTACTTTTTTCCAATATTGCCATAATACAAAAATACAAGAAAGATAATGACAAAATAAATTACTACATTGACAGCCATTATCAGCCACGCATTAACATTTGACTCTCTAAATAAAAAGTAGGTCAATATTAATACTGGGATTAGGAATACTGAAGACACAACACTAAGTATCAGAGGATTTTTTATTTTTGGATTTACAGACATAACCAAAGCTCTCCTTTAATATTTTTATAGGGATAAATTGCTTTCACCCGATTTAACTTTTTTTTTGCTGCCTTCTCCGCTATCGCTGGCTCTGCTGACATTACCGCTGAATATGCCGCCTTTATTAATTATCAAGGAATCAGTTTTTATGGTACCACTTACAATTCCGGTTTCCTTAATCTCCACATTTCCGCTTGCTTCCATGTTTCCTTCATAGCGGCCTATCACCTCGGCGTCTATTGTCTTTATATCGGCATTTACAAAGCCATCTCTCTGAATTATTATCTGCCCTTCGACATCTAACTGCCCTCTAACTTCACAGTCAATTTCTATTGATTTTGAGATTATAAATTTTCCTTCAACAACTGCGCTGTCGCCTGTAATAGTTAGCAAAGTTCTGGAACCTTCTTCATTTTGATAATTTACCTGACTGTCTGAAAATGCCATTGACCCCTCCTTGATTAAAAGTTATTCTTCAGTAATATTTTAATTCATTTTTTTTCAAATTTACACTTTTTTTCAAAAACGAAATATATTAAAGACTAAATAGTTTTCGCTAGTAACTACGGCTCGATATCATCTACTAACTTATCAACTTCATTAAATGCATTAAGCAAATCCAGTGAAGCTTCTGAACCGGGGAAGGAAATAAAAACAGGTTGCCTGTTTAAAGAAATTGAAAGCTGGTAATGTGAAAGGTACCTGATTTTCTGGTTAATTATATTAAAAGTTTCACTATATTTATTAACAAATTTTGCAGAAATGTTTTCCGAAGTTATTCTCCTCTTTTCATAAGCATTTATGATAACTGCTGCAATATTAACTTTGACGCTAAATTTTCCCTCTAAGTTAGTAATAATCTTTTTTAAATATTTCACATCCAGGTATGAAAACAGCTCAGGTTTTAGAACCATTATTATGTTTTTAGCATAAATTATTGAAGTGGTGGAAAGAAGCGAGTAATTTGGCTGGGAATCAATAATTACATAATCATAATCTTCGGGGCCTATATATTGTTCCAGGACTTTCTTTATAATCATATTCCTGTGCATTGCCTGATAAATTTTGTTTTCATCAAAAGTCCTGGCCAGAAGATAATCTGTGAGATACTCTTCAACCAAGGAAATGTTATTCGAGGAAGGAAGGAGATCAATATTGCTGCTTATCTTTATTACATAATCTTTGAAGTTAGTTTCCTGCTTTTTTACATAATTTACAATCAGGTTCTCCAGATTCTTACCCTCTCTAGACGCAAGTTTTTTATAAAAAGCCTGGAAAAGGTTTGCCTGTGGATCAAAATCTAAAAATAATACTCTTTTGTTTCTCTTTTCAGCAAGATACCAACCATAATTATAACAAATTGTAGTCTTGCCGGTTCCACCCTTGGTATTGAAGAAAACAATTTTTTTCATTTAAATTATCTATTACAACCCTAAATACCTAATTATTTAAATAATTAAATAATTTTACCACAAAGATTGATAATTATTAATTCATTTTGTATTATTTATTATATATTTTTATCTATTTTTATAAAAATTTGATTATTAATATATTTACTACAAAAAAAATAATATCATAGCATTTAAAAAATCATGGCAAAGACATTAGAAGAAATAAATAAAAAAATAAAAAATGGCAGCGTTGTTGTTTTAAATGCTGAAGAAATTATCGATTACGCGGAACAGAATGGAGTAAAAAAAACTGCCAGGGATATTGATGTAGTCACTACTGCAACTTTTGGCCCTATGTGCTCAACCGGAGCATTTTTAAGTTTTGGACATTCTGATCCTCCAATTAAAATGTCTAAAGTGTGGCTCAACGATGTTCCTGCTTATGCCGGGATTGCAGCAGTTGATGCTTATATCGGGGCAACCGAGTTATCGGAAACCGAAGATATGAATTATGGAGGAGCTTATGTGATCGAAGATCTTATTTCAGGAAAGCCTGTTAAGCTCAGGGCCATAGCCTATGGTACAGATTGCTACCCAAGAAAAGAAATAGAAACATACATTACTTTGGAAAGTATTAACCAGGCATACATTTTTAACCCAAGGAATGTTTACCAGAACTATGCTGCAGCGACAAACTCTTCTAATAAAACAATTTATACTTATATGGGAAAATTAATGCCCAACTTTGGCAATATTACCTTTTCAAGCGCAGGGCAGCTAAGCCCGCTTCTAAACGACCCCTATTACAGGACGATAGGAATAGGAACCAGGGTATTTATTGGTGGCGGGCAAGGTTATGTTGCATGGCAGGGAACTCAGCATAATCCGGGCAGAGACAGGCTTACAAATGGAACGCCTTCCGGACCAGCCGGTACTCTTGCCCTGATTGGAGACATGAAAAAAATGAACAAAAATTTTATCAGGGCCGCCACTTTCCATGGCTATGGTATTACTATGTATGTTGGAGTAGGCATTCCTATCCCGGTTCTTGATGAAGGAATGGTTGAGTTTTTAAGAGTAAAAGATGAAGATATATATACAGAAATCATTGACTACTCGGTCCAGAGAAGAAACAAGCCATCCTGTGGAAAAATTAATTATAAGCAGCTCAGGAGTGGGAGTATTATACTGAAGGGCAAAAAAATACAGACTGGGTCATTTTCAAGCTATGCTAAAGCTCTTGAAATAGCAAATTTGCTTAAGTGCTGGATAGTAGAGGGGCATTTCTTAATGACAAATTTTGCTGCTCCACTTCCTATGGATGAAAAAGTGAATACCCTTAACATCCTTAGTAAAGAGGAATTATAAAAAATAATTTTAACGAGGAATCTTAGAATGGTTACCAGGCGATTAATTTTAAATTTTCCTGAGAAAATAGTAACAAAACCAATAACATATAGATTAGTAAAAGATTATGACCTGCAATTCAACATCCTTCGCGCAGAAATAACTGCAGATGTAACCGGAAAAATTCTAATAGAGATCATGGGCAGTAAAAATAAAATTGAAGAAGGCATAAAATTCCTGGAAGGTGAGGGTGTATCAATCCAGGAAGCATCCCGGGATATAATAGTTGACAAAGAACAGTGCCTGGACTGCGGTGCCTGCACCTCTATCTGCATTACACAGGCGTTGATACTGGATAAAAACAATTACCGGCTAATTTTTGATAAAGACAAATGTATTTTATGCGGTTTTTGCCAGAACTGCTGCCCTGTTAACGCAATTAAACTAAATGTTTGAATCATAAAACAGTAATCGTTTTTCATTCCTGTACTTCAAAATCATCTTTTGAAGCACCACAATCCGGGCAAACCCAGCCGGCAGGCAGGTCTTCAAATTTTGTTCCAGACTTTATCCCATTATCCGGATCCCCGATT
The DNA here is from genome assembly GCA_964518375.1 of uncultured Actinomycetota bacterium. Taxonomy (GTDB): domain Bacteria; phylum Actinomycetota; class Humimicrobiia; order Humimicrobiales; family Humimicrobiaceae; genus JAHILC01. Next base: position 7,621 of record CAZFFH010000033.1, on the reverse strand, counting down.
TCAGGATCATAAACATATCCACAAAGAGTGCATACCCATTTTTTCATTTTTGTCCCGTCCTTTAAAAAATCATAAACTACTCAACCAAATAAAAATAATATAAAAGTATCGAGCTTTTTACATTTTAATATTTTACCTCATTTAAAACAATTTAATATAAAACTTGACAAAACACTGCTGTAAAAAATTAGTATATGCGTAAAAACACAAATTCGTATAAAATATGATTATTTTATTATAGGGTCTTATTGCATTAGGTTATTTTCGGTATTTATGCAAGATTTTAAAAATTATAAAAACAAAATTATTGCCGGAGAAAAAATAATTCTTCGTCCTTTACTGGCAAAAGACATGATGTCCTGCCTGGCATGGTTAAAAGACCCTGAAGTTAATAAATATTTGAACCAAAATTATGATAATCTTACAATAGAACAAGAACTGGAGTGGCTCAATTTCATTCAAAAATCAGATAACGATATTGTATTTGCAATAATTGTTAAAAATAACAAAAAATATATTGGAAACTGTGCTTTACATAAAATAAATTGGTCAGAAAAAACCTGTGAATTTGGGATTGTCCTGGGAGAAAGGATTTACTGGAATAGAGGCTACGGTTCTGATGCTACAAGAACTATCGCGAAGTTTGCGATTGAAGATTTACTACTTTCTAAAATTACACTGCATGTTTACGAATATAACCTCAGGGCAAAAAAGGTGTATGAAAATTGCGGTTTTAGATTTGTAAAGATATTAAAAAATGAACATTTCTATGATAACAAATATTGGGATACTTATGAAATGGAGTATTAAGTCTTAAGACTGTTAAATCTTAAAACTTGTCTGAAAATTTTATTATGCTAATATTGTAAAAGATATATCATAAAAAATATTTTAAAGACATTGGATATGTACTCATACAGAAGTAGGAGAAGTATTGGAGCAGGTTCAATATTTTTCATCGTTCTATTCATACTTGTTATAATTGGTGGAGGTTATCTTTTCTTTTTAGATAAGGGCAGATTTTGGGATATTCTTCCACTTATTTGTATTCCCGCTGCAGTAATAAGCCTGATATTGATAATAGTATATTTAGTGCGGAAAAATGTCTCAGGATATGTTTTTATCATATTTTTTATTATTTTTTTAGGTGGAATAGCTTTATCGAGTCTTTTCGGTCCTTTTGCATTACAGCGTTCTGCAAAAGATAATTTCGATAATAAAATATATAACGCTGCCATAAAAGAATTTAAGTCAATAGTTGAAAACTATCCAAACAGCAGATACGCGAACGATTCTTTAAAAAGCCTTGCTTATTCTTACTATCTTAATGGCAATTTTGAAGACTCAATATTCTACTATAAAAAAGCAATTGATGAAAATGTAGTCAGCAATACAGAGCTGGAAGTAAAAAAAATCTTTATAGATAGTTTTATAAAAATCGCTGACAAATACTTTGAACAAAAAGATTATGGCAAGGCCGGCAAAAACTATCTGGATGCCGTTGCTTATTATATAGAAATCAAGCAAAATTTTCCTGAGTCAAACGATGCTTTTATAGCAGAATATAAAATTCCCGGGTATTTGTATAGGGCCGCCACGAGTTTTAATTATGCGAAGGATTACACAAAAGCACTCCAGTTATCAGATGAGATTATTGCAAACTACGCTGAAAGCGATTATTTTGAGAAAGCAACCGAGCTCATGATAGATTCCCGTATCTGGAAAGCTGTTAGCTTAAAGGAAGAAAAGGATTATAAAAATGCAATTGTTGAATTTTTAAAGATATTGGATCTTAAAAAAGAAACACAAGATAAATATGGATATACAATTAGTTACCAGACTAAAGCTTTTTTTTCAGATATCCCGGTTTATATAATAAATGAAACAGCTAATGAATTTTACAGGCAAAGCAGCTATGAAAAAGCTTTGTTTTTATACGACATATTAGTTGGCCAGTCTCCTGACCTGGAAGCTAATTCAACCCCGGCAATTGTCACATGCAAGATAAACCTCACAAAAAACGCAGATTTTGAACAACTGGTGCCTTCAGAGCCTTCAGGATATTTTTCAAAGGCAGGGTACAGCAAAATAACAATTGAGAATAAGATGGGCTTTGAGATCTCTATTTATTTAAGTGGCGCCCAGTACAATATCATCAAGTTAGGTAAAGATGAAAAAACTGAAATAGAATTACTGTCAGGAGATTATGAGATAGTTGTGGAACTGGCAGCTGAAAACAGAGTACCGCTTTACGGAAAAAATACTTATGCAGAAAAGAAAAAATACAAGGAAGTATTTAAGCTTGCAGAAGTGCAGTAAATACTTTCGGATGTTTGCAACATTTAAGTTAGCTTACTTTTTTGAGGCTTTCCTGGATTAATTTCCTTATATTATCATCCATATAACCCCTTACGCTGCTGCGATCAATTTCCCTGTCAACCACAAGGTTTGTCTCCAGATCTTTTAATAAATCACATAGCAGGTTTTTGCAGTCTTCAAAATTTCTTACGATATCATCATCACTATAGCCTTTGATTTTTGAAACAAACTTATCCGTAAAACTATTAAATCTATCAAATGTTTCCCTTAAGTGCCCTCCAAAACTTGCTTTTTGCCAGAACCATCTTCCCTTATTTTTTTCATTGTACATATTAAATAAACCAAATAGGTACTCTATGTCAGCGCCCGAGCTTTCACACATTTCCTTTATTAAATACATCCTTTTGGAAATTGCCGGGGCCTTTCTCAGCTTGATTAAATCTAACATTTTCCCGCCTTCTCTAATAAAAATTTATAAATTCTCTGTAGTATCATTATATAAGAATTTAAAGTGTTTAAATAGAAAAATAAAACAATTAAATAAAAACATATTCAATTATCATAAGTAAAAAAATCACTGCAAGGTAGGGGCTTGAAAACTTAAATAGAAGCCAGGTATATTTTTTTGAATTTTTTATTATTAATAGCAGGCTGAGCATGATTATAACAGCTCCAAAAACAGAAGTTATAGTAATATATAAAATACTTAATTTAGCCAGTACCCCAATAATAATGGAAAACAAAACAAGGATAAAATCCAGCACTGAAAGAAGAATAAATACTTTCCTGTCACTCCATACTACCGGAAGCATAGGTACGCCGGCTTTACGGTAGTCTTCCTTATAAAAATATGCAAGGCTCCAGATATGTATTGGGGTCCATACTATGACAAGTATGAACATGAATACAGCTATAATATCAATTTTATTTGCTATAGCTACCCAGCCGACCAGCACAGGCATCCCGCCTGCCGGTGCCCCAAAAATTACATTTAAAGGAGATTTTTTCTTTGAAATTGCATTATATACAATGGCGCTGTCCAAAAAACCCAGCAATAAAATAATAGCACTCCGGTAGCTGATAAAACTTGCAATTATAATACCGGTCAAAACCATTACAAGCCCATAAATCAAAGCATTCCTTGCCGGATAAATTTTGCCCGATGGAACCGGCCTATTGTTAGTACGACTCATCACACCGTCCATTTCCCTGTCTATAAAAGCTGTTGACGCATTTGAGCCCATAACACTAAAAATAACCGCTAAGGAAATAAGTATTATTTTTTTCCAGTCATAACCATATATTGAAGATGCAATTACCAGTGAAGAAAATGCAGTAAAATATAAAAGCAAGACCAGGCGGGGCTTGCTAATATCAATATAACTTTTTATTAGAATGCCGATTTTTCTTAAAGCTGGATTCATAAGCTGCTATTCCAGGCTGGCTTCAAATTCCAAAGAAAAGCTTTTAATTTCTCCGGGTTCAATAAATTTAAGCGTTTTGAAAACATCTCTTTCCTTTATCCTGCCTTCAGGATGGCAGTTTCCCGGCTCAAGTCCTGTAACATATTCCCCTTCGCACATATATTTCCATTGTGACAAAATCGGTAACTGTTCTTTTTTATATTTCATGTTAAAAGCAAGTTTCCTGCTGCCGCCAAAATTGTTATTGGCAATTCCTACTGTGCAATTGCCATCTTTGTCTGTTACCACATCATGATAATACACGCGCTCCCGGTAATCCGGGATTGGTTCTGAAATTTTATTCCATTCGTTTATATCATCGGTGCGGCATCCATCCTTTATTGTCATAGAAGCAGAATTTATTTTAACTTCCGCACCTTTATCCACAAGAGGAAAGCCTAAATTACAATGATATAACAACATGAATGGAGAGCTTCTAAAACCAATATTTTCAACTTCGTCTTCAATCAATATTTTTCTTGAGCCAAGATAAGTCGTGATCTTTCTCCTTAACTCAATGTTAGGATAAAAAGGTGCAACCTCTCGTACACTGCCTCTTATCTGAAGCCTGTATTCATCACCTTCCCAAATTCCTTCATACTGTACATTTTTAGCAGCGATGTGATTATAATTACCATGCTGGACAAGATTTTCAATTCCATCCTGGCCCGGACCTCCAACATTTACAAGCCCGCAGGTAGTTAAGAGACCGCCTGCCCAGTTTTTTATAAATGCAAGAGGATGATCTTCATGAAAATTCGGCCTCATCTCCCCCGAGTGAAATCTTATGGCAAGAGGTACACCGCATATCTCTGCAACTGTAATATCAAGACCCCTGTCAGCAACAACCAGAAAACGCAAACCGCTGCCATTTCTGACATCCAGCGCCCTGACACCATTTGCATCGCCATCTTTGAGCTCAACGCTTGTAATTTGGGCGATTTGCTCAATGTCTCCAACCTTTCTTAAAATTTCCTTTTTACTAATTTCCCTCCCAAAAATTTTAGCCATTTTAACTCCTCTAATTTGTTTTTGCCAAACATGAAAATTTATTATATATTTTACAAAATATTAAAGGATTTTTCTATTTAATATAAAAATAATAAAACAACCTGGAGGTTAAAATGGGATTCACTTTATCAATAGGAAATAAGGCTCTGGACTTTTTGCTGCCATCAACGGAAGGAAAAATATATTCTTTAAAAAATTTTGAGGATGCTAAAGTGCTGGTAATTTTTTTTACATGCAACCACTGCCCGTATGTAATCGGCTCAGATGAAGTAACGCAAAAAACCGCAGAGCACTTTGCAGAATTTGGAGTTAAATTTGTCGGAATAAATTCAAACAGTAAAAATACCTATGAGGAAGATTCTTTCGAACATATGGTTGAAAGAATGAAGACACATAAGTTCCCATGGGTTTACCTTTATGACCAAAGCCAGAATTTGGCAAAAGCATATGGTGCATTGCGAACCCCTCATTTCTTTGTTTTTGATGCAAGCAGGAAGCTGGTTTACACTGGAAGAGGAGTGGACAACCCGAGAGGTATCAGCAAGATGACGGTTAATGACCTCTGGAATGCACTGGAGGAACATGTTGCGGGTAGGTCCGTAACAACACCTTTAACAAATCCTATTGGTTGTAATGTTAAATGGGAAGGCATGGATCAACATTGGATGCCGCCCGAAGCTTGCGATTTAGTTTAGATTTTCTTAAAACCCGGTGCTTCGCAGGGTAATAGGTAATAATAAGCTTTATATAACTTCATACATTGCTTTGAGAATAAAGTATACAGTATTGGCACCTGCATCCTCGTATCCCAAAGATCTTTCACCGCAATAGCTTGATTTACCTTTTAAAGCAACTATGTCTCTGGTATAATCTGCACCGGCTCTTGCAGCTTTTACCATCTTATCAATAGCTTCCTTTATTGAAAGATTGGCAGCGGCTGACTCTTCCATACTTTTTACCGCAGGATAATAGGCATCAACCATAGTTTTGTCACCAGGCTTTGCACCACCCAGTCTCATTATCTTTTCAAGTGATGCTGAAAGCATCAAACTTAAGTCTTTGATATCAACTGATTCCTTATCTGTTGTGATTGCCCTTCCCATTTCTGAAAATAAAGTTCCAAAAATCGGACCCGCAACTCCACCTATAGTTATTGTAATTGCATTGCCTGTAGTTTTTAGAAGATCGGATATGTTTGCCGGGTTGTTTTTCGAGATTTTATCCATGGCGCTATCCAGCCCTTTTGCTATGGTAATGCCGTGGTCACCATCTCCAATTACACTATCGAGCTTTGAAAGGACTATTTTGTTTTCCTGGATAATATCATTTATGCTTTTTATTATTCTTTGAAAATCTTCTAGAAGTAATTTGTCTGTCATAATTTTGCACCTATCCCTAAAATTATTAATAATAGATTCCAAACATATCAAATATTAACATTTTAATTCAATTGAATTAAGCAAAAAAAGAATTTATTTATTGGCTGTTTTCAATTAATATTAATAAATACAAAAAAATTTTAATATTTACGAAGCAAAGAGTTTTTAGGGAGGATTAATTGGAAAATTTTGTTTTTCAAAACACGACAAAAATAATATTTGGAAATGGTACCGAAAATTCAGCAGGAGCTGAAGTTAAGAAATATTCCAATAAGGTGCTGCTGCATTATGGAGAACAAAGCATAAAAAAATTTGGCCTTTATGAAAGAGTGACAAAATCATTGGCAGAGGCAGGTATTGAATTTATTGAACTTTCAGGCGTTGCCCCAAATCCGGTACTCAGCATGGTAAAAGAGGGTATAGGGCTTTGCCGTAAAAATAATATTGGTTTCATACTGGCAGTTGGCGGAGGCAGTGTAATAGACTCAGCCAAGGCGATTGCAATCGGAGTCCCTTATGAAAAGGGTGATGTGTGGGATTTCTTCATGGGTAAGGCAAAAGCTGAAGCAGCAATTTCCATTGGGGTCATTCTGACCATAACAGCTGCAGGAAGCGAGTCAAGTGTTGTTTCAGTAATATTAAACGAAAAAACACAGATGAAAAAGGGTTATCACAGCTCGTTCATGCTTCCGAAGTTTGCAATTTTAAATCCTGAATTGACTTATACTCTACCGGCTTTTCAGACAGCGTGCGGGTCGGCAGATATAATGAGCCATATCTTTGAAAGATACTTCACGCAAAGCAAGAATACTGATCTTACTGACAGGTTGTGCGAAGGCGCATTAAAAACAGTAGTCGAAAATACTCCAATCGTTCTTACAAATCCTGAAAATTATGATGCTCGTGCTGAACTCATGTGGGCAAGCACTCTGGCACACAATGGTTTGCTTGGAACCGGGCGAATTGAGGATTGGGGCAGCCACAAAATCGCACACGAGATTGGCGCTATTTACGGCATAGCTCATGGTGCCGCTATTTCGGTCACTTTTCCTGCCTGGATGAAATATGTTTACAAGCAGAACATCGGCAGATTTACACAATTTGCATTCAGGGTTTGGGGAATTGATCCATGCTTTGGTGATGATGAAAGCATCGCACTTGAAGGTATCAAAAAACTTGGAGATTTCTTTAAGGAAATTGGACTTCCAACAACCTTGAAGGAATTAAATATTGGGGATGATAAATTTGAAGAGATGGCTCTAAAAGAGCTGCAATGGGGACCGATCGGGAATTTTATGAAGCTGCAAAAAGAAGACATTATAAATATTCTCAAGTTGGCAATGTAACCGTACTGGCACTGATGCTATAGAATTTAATTTTCCCCTACTTCCATTTCTCCAAAGCAGATGCAAGCTCCTCGTGATTTGCAGAATATTCTTCCAATCCAAC
>CAZFFH010000032.1:10249-12582 GCA_964518375.1 uncultured Actinomycetota bacterium | reverse complement strand
TAGCGCGCAGCGTTCGGGACGCTGAGGTCGTGGGTTCAAATCCCGCCATCCCGACCAGCCTTAAAGTAAACAAGACTATCTTTTTGGCTTTGACGCATAAACTTTTATACTTAAAATGAAATCCTCTAAGTCCTTAGCCTGATTTTCAGATAAACTTGACTCATTTTTCACTACTGCTGCAGTATCATCGCTTATAATGTATTTCAGAGGAAAATTAACTTCATCTATTATTTTTACATCTATAAAACCAGCCTTCTTTATTGCATTTAAATAATTATCTTTAATTATTGCTCCTGAAATACATCCTACATAAGCCGCCATATTATTTTTAATAAAATCCGGTAATTCTTTGGTTAAAACAATATCTGAAACCATTATTCTTCCACCTGGCCTTAGAACCCTGAATGCTTCTGAAAAAACCCTATCTTTATCAGGAGCGAGATTAATAACACAATTAGATATAATTATATCTATAATTCCATCTGCAACCGGTAGATTTTCAATCTCTCCCAACCTGAATTCAACATTAGAAAAATTGCCTTTTTGGGCATTTTCTTTTGCTTTTTCAAGCATTTCAGGAGTCATGTCAACACCTATTACCCTGCCTTCCGTTCCAACTTTTTCAGCAGCTAAAAAACAGTCAAAACCTGCTCCTGAACCTAAATCCAAAACAACTTCACCTTTAGCCAGTGATGCCATTGCTACGGGATTTCCACATCCAAGGCCTAAATTAGAACCCTCCGGGACTTTATTTAAATCTTCTTTAGAATAACCTATGTTTGAACTGATTTCCTTTGCTAAATCCACTTGTCCGCAGCAGCTGGAACCAGTATCGGGGGTGCAGCAGCATGAACTGCCACTTGCAACTTTTGCATAGCCTTCTCTTACAGCTTTTTTTATATTTTCTTCTTTCATAATTTCCTCTCGTATAACTAATGTATTAAAAATTAAATAATAATTCAAAAATTTACATATTTTCTAATTGTAATATATTATATTGAGATATTTAAATATATAATTTTATTAATGTCAAGAAAAATTTAATATTTTTTACAGAAATATATATCTTCATGTTCGGGCAATCCTAAAAATTCAATAGTTTTCTTTTCCAGTTTACTTGCAAAATCATCTACCCTAACTGTAAATCCAGACTGGGCCAAAAAATCTTTATAATCCTTTCCATAACCCCTTACATGTTCAGCAAAACCATATCTTTTTTCTCTTGCTTCAGGAGTTACGGCGTCACGATCTTCAAAAGTTTGCTCACCAAGTATTGGAACCTGTAAGATTGCCCAACCACCGGTTTTCAATACCCTGTATATCTCTCGCATAGCTTTTTTATGGTCAGGGATATGTTCAAGGACATGATTGCAAATAATTACGTCAAAAAAATTACTGTTGATTTTTATATCAGTTAGATCCATGCCAATCATGGCACGAGTTGGATCCAGGTCGGCGCTAAGGTACTGGATAAACTTATTTTGCTTAATCCTGTCGCTAAGCACAATTTCAGGGGCAACATGTAAAATTTTCTTTTTTGGTGGTTTAAAAAAATCAGTATATTCCTCAAGATAAAACCATAAGAGCCTTTCTCTTTCAATTGAACCACAAACGGGACAGACTGCATTTTGTCTTGGACCTATTTTTATATAGGGTGGAAAATAATAGTCATAAAATTTCTTAATAAAGCTGTCACATACAGGACAGAATCTTTTATTACCAAAAAATATTTTCTTCTTAAAGCCCTCTCTTTTTTTAGACGGTATTAGGCTTATAATACTTTCAAATAAGAATTTTTTTATGATTTTTACATTACTGGTCATCATTCTACATTAACAATATTTGGTAATTAAAACTAAATTTCATATAATAATCTTAATTGTAAACTAAAAATTTTAAAAATACTAAAAGGAGGGCAAAATGTTATCAAGTATTCCGGTTGATTTAAGCAAAGTAAAAAAAGAAAACATAGATAAAGAAATCCTAAGGCTAGGAATGATAGCCGAGCTCGATGCAGTAAATCTGTATGAGCAGCTTGCCGCATATACCGGCAACACAGATATCAGGAAAGTAATTCTTGATATAGCCAGGGAAGAAAAAACACACATGGGAGAGTTCCAGGCACTTCTTCTGATGCTGGACAAGCAGCAGGTTAAGGAACTTGAAGAAGGTAAAAAGGAAGTTGCAAAGGAATTGAAAGAATAGATTACCAGGGAATATTTATCATTAAATCCAATAAGCCGGTATTCTGCAATTATATTTTTTAAATGCAACCAGAAGGAGAATTCGCATGGCTGGCGATGAATTAATAATTGCTATTGATCTTGGCACGT
>CAZFFH010000032.1:0-10149 GCA_964518375.1 uncultured Actinomycetota bacterium | reverse complement strand
AGGAGAATTCGCATGGCTGGCGATGAATTAATAATTGCTATTGATCTTGGCACGTCTAATTTAAAAGGAGCTGTTTTTGACTTAAACGGTGCAGAAATTGCTTACGAATCTATTGGATACAGCCTTTATACACCATCCAATACCATTGTTGAAAATAATATAAACCTCTACTGGGACAATATTTTATTGATACTAAAAAGGCTCTCTCAAAAGCTTGGGGAAAAAATAAAAAATGTTGCAGCAATTTCAACATCTTCACAGGCCGAAACTATATTGCCTGTGGATAAGAATATGAAACCTCTGCGAAATGCAATTGTGTGGATAGACACAAGATCAATTGTAGAGGCAAATGAAATAGCCTCAAATTTTGACCTTAAAGATATGTATACAAAAACAGGCTACCCGGAGGTCGATCCTTCATGGCCGGCGACCAGGATTCTTTGGATGAAAAAGAATGAGCCTGAGATTTTTTCAAAAACGTATAAATTTATACTGCTGGAAGATTATATTGTATTTAAACTGTCCGGTAAGATAGTGGGAGAGGCATCTTTATATAACTCATCCTATTATTATGATATTGTAAAGTTTGAATATATCAATGAAATTCTTGACTTCATCGGTATTAGTGATAAAAGGCTTCCAGAGATAGTCGGGCCAGGCACGCCGGTAGGAAAAATATCAAAAGAACTTTCAGGAGAAATTGGCCTTAAGCCCGATACCAGGGTTGTAATAGGTGCACTGGACCATGTTTGCGGAGCAATCGGGGCGGGAAATATTTCCAGAGGAATGGCTACAGAAACTACAGGAAGTGCGTTTGCAATGGTTATTACTACAGGCGAACCCATATTTAATTTTGAATACAAACTTCCCTGTATACTTCATGGCATTCCCGGATTATATGGACTTATGCCTTATAGCTCAACCGGTGGTATGGTTTTAAAATGGTTTAAGGATAAATTCTGTGCCAGGGAATTAGAAATTGCAAAAAATGAAAATAAAAGTGTCTTTGGTTTGCTTGATGAAATGGCTGAATCTGTTCCAGCCGGGAGCGAAGGACTTATAATGCTTCCATTTTTAACCGGGGCACTTTTTCCTGAATATAATCCGGAAGCAAAAGGAGTCTTTTTTAATTTTGGGATAAACCACCATAAAGGACATTTTGTTCGAGCAATCCTTGAAGCGCTGGGCTATATGATGCGAAACGATATAGAATCTGTACAGAAGATCGGGATAAATATAGAAAAGATAATTTCCATAGGCGGCGGGGCCTCAAGCAGGCTTTGGAGCCAGATTAAATCTGATATTTGCAGGTTAAAAATTCAAATTCCCCGGTACACGGAAACGGCGTTGCTTGGCTCGGCGATAATGGCAGCAAGCGCTCTTGGGTTTTATAAAAGCATTGAGGAAGCAAGCAGGAATGTTTTAAAAATCCGGGAAGTCTTTATTCCTGATAAAAAAAATGAAGCTGTTTATAATGAAAATTTTTATAAATATAACAACTTATATTCACAGGTAAAAAAGCTATTTTAACCAGATTAACTTTTGATCCCATTATAAATAATAAGCGTTATTATTTTAATTGATTTCCAGGTAATTTTTTATTTTAAGTATATTCGAGAAATATTAACAAAAAAAAATGAAAAATATAATGTTTTCATGTAAAACATAAATATTATAAAACAAAATTTTATAAAACTTATTGACATAATAGCAATTAAAATTATAATTAATATCATAAATATAACAAAAATATATCATTAATAACTCATAAATGATACCCGAAGAACGAAGAAAAAATATTCTCATCAAACTCAGGGAAAATGACTTTCTTGGAATTGAAGAACTTGCAAGCGAACTTAATGTTTCAAAAATAACTATTGTAAGAGATATCCAAATACTTAAAAACAATGGCCTTGTTGAAAAAATACATGGTGGGATAAAGTTAAATGAAAAATCTGCCGGTGATTTTGAATCAAGATTTTTTGTTAGAATGCAGGATAATTATTCCAGGAAAGTTGAAATTGCAAAAAAATCACTTGAGTTTTTAAAAAATAAGGATACGATTTTTCTTGATTCTTCTTCAACGGTTTTTGTATTTGCCCAGGAAATCTTTAGCAATAGTGTTGAGGAGAGAAACCTTATCACAAATTCTCCGGCGATTCTTGTTGAAGCATTAAATAAACCAAATGTTAATTTGATTTCAACAGGAGGGGAATTGAAACAGGAATTCAATATATTCGGAGGAAACTGGGTAAATGAATTCTTAGAAAATTTAAATATAGATGCTGCTTTTATTTCTGCAGCAGGAATTTCTTCAAATCTTGATATAACAACAAACAACAAAGATCTTGCGGGAATACTGGAAACTATTTTTAAAAAAGCTAAAGAAATAAATCTTCTTATAGACAGCACCAAGTTTTGCAAGGAGGGAATGTTAAGCATTGCGCATATCAGCGATTGCAGAAGAGTTATAACGGATAAAGAAATTTCCGAAGAAGTAAAAGCCATTTTAATAAAAGAAACGGAATTAATAATTTAAAATAAAAAGGAGAAGAAAAAATGGAAGTTCAAAGATTATCAACCGATGTTGTTGTAATCGGCGGGGGCGGTGCTGCTTGCAGAGCCGCAATAGAGGTTGCGCAAAAAGGGTTAAACTGCATTCTTGTAGATAAAGGAAGGCCTGGCCGCTCAGGGTCCACTCCTTGTGCATTATGGAGCATCCAGGCGCCTTTCGGCTCTAAAGGCCGTGATGAACGAGACACTCCCGAGCAGTTTTTTGCAGATATGGTAAATGCGGGACACTTTATTGGAGACCAGAATATAGTTGAAGTTGTGGCTTTTGATGCATGTGACAGAATCCTTGATATGGAAAGATACGGGGTACATTTTAAAAAAGAGGATGACGGAAGATTTTATCAAACTCCCATGCCCGGACAAACCTATCCTCGTTCATGTTTTATGATTGAAAATGGACAGCACATGTCAACAGTTCTTGCAAAAGAAGTTTCAAGGCACAGTAACATAAAGGTTTTTAAAGACTTTTTTGCATATTGGCTGCTCAAGAATAAGGATAGTGTCATAGGTCTTGTCGGAATCGACATGATAAACGGAAAAATAATTGCAATAAATGCAAAGTCTACAATTGTAGCTACCGGAGGCTATACATCGCTTTGGGGATTTTCCGATAATCCTCCTACTTTAACGGGAGACGGAAATTCAATGGCATTCAGAGTAGGTGCAGATTTAGTTGATTTGGAGTTTAACCAGTATTACGGAACGGATTTAATCTGGCCCCCGAGCGTAAGAGGAACAGTAGTTCTTTACGAACTTATGATAGATGAATTTGCTGACGGAGAAATAACGGATAAAGACGGAGTACCGGTAATAAATAAGCCACTTCCTATAAGGGATGAAGCTATTAAGACAATATTTAACGTTATTAAAGAAGGCAGGGGAACTCCTCACGGAGGAGTATATTTTGATACCACTAAATCACCTAAAGGCGAAGAAGCTGTCAGGGATGTATTTAAATCTATGACGCCTAAACATTACCAGTTTCTAATTGATGCTGCCGGGATCGATCTTGCAAAAGAACCCCTTGAAGTTGCTCCTGCGTCTCATTACCAGTGCGGCGGAATATTTATTAATGAAAAAGGACAGACAACTGTTGACGGCCTGTATGCTTGCGGCGAAGCAGCAGGTAATTTTCAGGGAGCAAACAGGCTTGCGGGAAGCGCTCTTTGTGATACTCAAACAACAGGAGCAGCAGCGGGCAACTGGGCCTCAAAGGATTCAAAATCCAGGGAACTGATACCTATTGATGAAAAAGACTTAAATGAAGCCATTGATATGGTAAGAATGATTACTGCGCCTAAAACAAAAAAAATAAAACCTCTTGTTGTTAAAACGGAGATACTTGAAACTATGGATAAGTATGTTGCTCCTTTCAGAGATGAAAAGGGTATGAAAAAAGGGCGTTTTATTATTGAAGATTTAAAAAGCCAGTTAAAAAATCTTTATGCTCCGGATATTAATAAATACAATCTTGAGGTTTCTGAGGCAATTGAAGCAAAGCTTATGATTGATTCAGCCGAATATATTTTCGATTCTGCTTTATTCAGAACCGAATCAAGAGGGCATCATAACAGAACCGATTATCCCCAGGAGGATAATAAAAACTGGAGATGTCATACAGTAATAAAAAATAAAAACGGAACACCCCAATATTCTAAAAAAGATGTAATTTACACCAGGATGAAGCCGCAAGATTAAAAATAAGCAAATTATCAAATTTAATTACTAAAGGAGTTCTTAAAATGGTTAATAAAAAAATAAAAGCAAAAATTTTAAGGTTTGATTCTGACAAGGATAAAGAATCATATTTCCAGGAATATGAGGTTGAAGTGGACCGGCCGGTAACCATACATGAATTATTGACGATGATAAGAAAAGATATTGACGGGACCTTGGCTTTCAGGACATATAAATGCTACAAGGGTATGTGCCAGACTTGTGTAGTTAAACTGGACGGCAAAACAGTAAAAAGCTGTGCCACCCAAGTACCGCCTAATTCCGAGATAACACTTGAACCGGCAGGCGGAGGGGAAGTTATAAGGGATCTGGTGGTTGATTTTAAAGCAATGTAAGAATTAAGGAAATTCTATTTACTTTTTAATTATCAATAAAATATTACGGAGGAAAAATGAAAAGCAAACCAATTATATGGCAGGAGATAACCTGGCCGGAAATAAAAAAAGTGGCTGATGAAGTAGGCATAGCAATCCTTCCGATAGGAGCAACGGAACAGCATGGTTTTCACTGCCCTGCAGGTGTTGATTTCTATAATGCATACGAAATTTCTAAGCGCGTATCAGCCTTAACCGGGGCCATAGTGGCACCACCAATGCCTTATGGCAGCCATCCATATTTTCATTACGGTTTTGTCGGTACTATTCCTATCAGGGCAACAACTCAGATCGAGTTTGTAAGAGATGTAATAAAAGGGCTCGTTAATTCAGGTTTTCGTAAGGTAATAATAATGCAAGCTCACGGTCAATGGTGGACAATGCATACTGCAATCCAGGAAATTGCTCTTGATGTGGATTGTTTTATGGCAGTTGCAACATGGTGGGAACTTGCCTGTGAAAAAATTAAGGAAGTATGCACCACTCCTTTTAAACACGCAGATGAAGTTGAAACTTCTGTAAGTCTTGCTCTTTATCCCGAACTTTGCGATATGTCAAAAGCAAAAGAAGACTACAGCCTCAAGAGTTACCTGGATAAAAAGTTTGTAAGACCTGCTGTTCACGCAGAACTCATAAATGCTTTTCCTATTGAATCAATTACTTTTGTGCCCCAGGAAAATACTATGGAAACAGGAGCGCCGGGCAACCCGACTCTTGCAACAGCAGAAAAAGGCGAGGCTATAGTTTCAACTGCTGTAAATGTAGTAGTTGATTTGATTGAGTATCTTAAGAAAAACTATAAGCCGGGCGAGTGGCCCAAAGTAAAACCTGTATTAAAAGTAGATATGTATTAAAAACTGGGGGGAAGAATTGTCCGGCAGATTTGTAATGGGCATTGACATAGGCTCCGGCGCCTGCAAAATAACCTTATTTAAAATAGGGAGGTCTTTTTCTGCAACGTATGCCATGGAATACGAGACTTTATATCCGAAACCCGGATGGGCGGAACAGGACAGTAGGCAGTGGATAAATTGTGCAGGTTTGCTTATCAATAAGGCTTTAAGAGAAAACAATATCAGCAGAAAAGACATAGAGGCAATTGCTTTAAGCGGAGTCACTCACAGCCCTGTTCTCCTGGACAAAGAATTAAATCCACTTGGAAATGTAATTCATATTACTGATAGTAGAAGCGCCAGTCAAACAGAAGAGCTTAAAGAATATAACGAGCTCTTTTTAAAGCTAAACTTTAATCCGGTAGGCCCTATGTGGACCATATCAATGCTTAAATGGATAAAAGAAAATGAGCCGGAAAAGTTTAAAAAAATTAAAGTGATAGTTTTTCCTAAAGATTTCGTAAGGCTTAAACTTACGGGTAGAGCAGCCACGGATTCAATTGACGCAGAAGGCACTCTTCTTTTTGATACTTTAAATAAAAAGTGGAGCACTGATCTTACCGGAATAATCAATCTCAACCATGGCTGCCTCCCGGAGATTTTAAATCCTCTTGATATTGCAGGAAAAGTTACAAAAGAAGGCTCATTACTGTCAGGTCTTATGGAAGGCACACCGGTTGTTACGGGAACCACGGATACTTTGCTTGAAATTATGGCTGCAGGAAATTTAAAAAAAGGAGAATGCACAGTTAAACTGGCAACTTTCGGCAGAGTTTGCATATTGTCTGACAAACCGGTGCCTTATGAAGGACTAATTAATTATTCATACATAATACCCGGGTTATGGTATCCGGGAACAGGCACCAAATCATGTGCCTCCTCTTACAAATGGCTTAGAGATGAATTTTTTAAAGATTATAATAAAATTACTGCCTTTAAAAAAATGGATAAAGATGCAGGTTTGATTAATTCCGGCAGCGAAGGTCTTATTTTTCATCCTTATTTGCTGGGAGAAGGATCTCCGTATAATGATTCCAAATTAAGAGGGGATTTTTTAGGGCTCACTCTTCATCATAAAAGGGAAAATCTTGCAAGGGCCGTCCTTGAAGGGACATGTTTTTCCTTAAAAGACAGCATTGATTTTATGGAAAAAAAAGGTTTGAAAGCGAAAGGCAAGTATAAAATAATAGGCGGAGGCAGCAAGAGTAGTCTTTGGGCCGGGATTTTGGCTGATGTTTTAGCAAAAAAATGTCTTATTCCTGCCAGTACTGATGCATCTTACGGAGCAGCCATGCTCGCTGCAGTTGCAATAAATGCTTACAGCTCAGTAGAGGATGCAATCAAAATAAATGAAGCATATAAACAGCAGATAGGATTCTCTATTGAAAACCATAATAAATATAAAAAACTTTTTAAAATTTATAAAAAATCAAAAGAAATTTTAACAAATATCAATCACGAATTATGTGAATTTAATTAGAAGTAATACCTAAGTTGTTTAAGTTTTAAATATTTATTTAAAAAATTTAAAAAAAAGAGAAAAATTTATGAAATACGATAAAAATACATACCTGTATCATATGTTGCTGCATGAATTAAGAGATATAGTCGGGGATGATTTTGTTACGGATAACCTTGCAGATAAAGTTTCTTATTCAGTGGACTATTATTGGGTCTCGGAACTTTGGCATGACAGGGGACCCAAAAGAATTGAACCGGATTTTGTAATTTTCCCCCGCAGTTCCGAAGAGATATCAAGGATTATGGTGCTGGCAAATGAGTATAAAATACCGGTTACGGTTTGGGGCGGCGGCGGAGGCTCTCAAGGTGGGGCGCTTCCAATTTGTAACGGAATAGTAATAGATATGAAAAGATTAAACAAAGTAATAGATATTGATAGCCAGTCAATGACCGTAGAAGTAGAGGCCGGAATTATAATGCAGCATCTTGAATGGGAGCTTGAAAAATACGGAGTATCTACCATGCATTATCCTGCTTCAATTTATTGCTCAACTTTAGGAGGGTTTGTCGCTCACAGAGGAACAGGAGTTCTTTCAACAAAATACGGTAAGATTGAAGATATGATTATTTCTATGGAAGTGGTTCTTCCAAGCGGTGAGATAATAAAAACTCTTTCGGTTCCAAAAACCGCCAGCGGTATTGATTTAAACTGGTTTTTTATAGGTTCCGAAGGAGTGCTCGGAATTGTTACCAAAGTAAAACTTGTAATTCATAAAATACCTGAGATTAGGAAATTCCAGGCATTTTTATTTAAAGATCTTTCAGACGGTCTTGAGACGGGGAGAAAGCTAATGCAGGAGGGTTTGCAGCCATGCGTAATAAGACTTTATGATGAACCTGAGACAAAAAGTCTTTTAAAACGGGTTCTCGGAATTGAAAAAGAAGGTGCATATCTTGTTTATGCTTTTGACGGAAAAGAAAAAATAGTAAATCTTTCTCATGATTATGCAAAACAAATAGCCGTTAAATTAAATGGTGAGGATCTGGGAACGGAAACAGGGGAAGAATGGTGGCTCAACAGGTTTAAATTCTTTTTCCCGCCTTATGTTTTTTCGCTTCCTCAGGCATTCGGGACATGTGATACGGTTGCGACATATAAAGATATAGAAAAAATATATAATGGAATGAAAAAAACAGTTGAAACTAATTATCCCCAGGCAAGGTTTATTGGCCATTTTTCTCACTGGTTTATGTGGGGATGCATGCTCTATGCAAGATTTATAATTGACAATCCGCCAGGTGATCCAGGCGAAGCTCTTCACCTTTATAATAAGATTTGGGACGATGTCCTGCGGTCCGCACTTTCAAATAATGGTGTTTTAAACGAGCATCACGGCATTGGTATCAAAATAGGAAGGTTAATGAAAGAGCAATACAAAAACTCTTTTAAACTTCTTCAGGATTTAAAAAAACAGCTTGACCCTAATAACATAATGAATCCCGGAAAAATGGGTCTTGGGTTTTAATTAAATGAAGAAATATTTGATTTCCCTTTAAATTATTTTTAAACGTTATTTTCTTATAAATTTATGAAAGGTAAAAATGGAAATAGAAAAAAATTATTCGATACTTAAGGCCTGCAGGTTTTGTCCGATGTGCAAACATTTGTGTTCTTCGGGGAATCTGACTATGCATGAAAGTGATTATCCCAGGGGAAGGGGACTTATAATGTACCGGATTTATAAAGGAGAAGATTTTAATCCCGATTACGTAAACTCTCTGTATAACTGCTTTATGTGCGGCTGCTGTCTTGCAGGTTGTGAAGGAAATTTTGATTTGCCGGTGCTCATAAAATCAGCAAGAGCAAATATTGTGTTAAAAAAATTGGAGCCCGGGTTGATTAAAAATCTAAAAAATAATCTTATTGAAAAAGAAAATATATACGGTGGGGATTTTGAGGATTCTTTTACATACAAAAACGAAAGCCTGGGCACTCCGGGCGGTGACATAGTCTATATTGCGGGCCATAGTATAAACTATAAGCATTTTGAAATAGCTCAGGCTTCTTTAGATTTTTTTATTAAAGCAGGACTTGAGTTTTCCCTTATTTCCAGAGAACCTGATTGCGGCAAAGCCTTGTCTTTGCTTGGCTACGCAAATGAAGCTAAGGAAGCATCACTCAAGTTTGCAAAAAAGATTAATTCCATGAAAATAAAAAAACTGGTTACTTCAGATCCTATGGTTCTTGATTGTATTTTAAATGATTTTAAATCATTCGGTGCAGAAATTAATTCCGGTGTTGAGATAATGCATTTTTCTGAATTTGCTGACAGTATTACGAAAAATCCGGCAATTTCATTTAAAAAGTATAATAAGAAAATAACTGTCGCCGATAGTGAATTTCTTTGTAAAAAAAATAACAGGTGTGAGAATGTAAGAAATTTGATTAAAAAAATAGCGCCCGACAGCTTCATCGAACTTTTCAGGAACAAAAAAGAAGCATATGCTACGGGAGAAGCAGCGTTTTACCAGAATGGCAGTTTGTTTAGAGGCGGAAAAGAACTTGTAGGAAAGATTAGCAATGATGCAGCAATACTGGGGATAAAAACAATAGTGACTTTATCAGGCACTGCCAAAGAAAATTTAACTGCTGCAGCAAAACAGGATATTGAAGTACTCGATATTTCCGAATTCTTAATAAAGAGTCTTTAATAAATAATAAATTTTTTTGTTTTTTATTTGGCATGAAAGTTTTTAGATTAAAAAACCAAACCCTGGAAGAGGAGTTATTATTTGACTCTGTAAAAACCGCTGATAATTTTTTTATCAGAGCATTCGGGCTTATTTTCAGGAAAGAACCCAAACCTGGTGAGGGTCTGCTTTTTTATAAATGCAACAGCATTCAAACGTTCTGGATGAAGTTTGCAGTAGATGTGATATTCCTGGATAAAAATAACAAAATATCAGCCTTATTTACAGGACTGGCACCTTTCAGGATAACTCCGTTTATAAAAGGTGCCGATAAAGCATTGGAATTGCGAAAAAGTTCAATCAAGAATTCAGGGCTTAACATAGGCGACATACTCCTATTTAAATAAATCTTTATTGAT
>CAZFFH010000031.1:0-12701 GCA_964518375.1 uncultured Actinomycetota bacterium | reverse complement strand
ATTTGATGACTATGCACAAAATGATTATATAGACTGTGATTACGAAAGATTTTTAAAAAGAGATAAGTTTCTCTTAAATAAAGCCTTGCCCAAAACCGATAGGGGTAATCATAGTTTCACATAAAATATATTACCGGAAAATATTTATGCTTATTTTTTATCCAAAATCCCTTGTTTATTTTAAATTCATTCTTTTTGGCAAATGCATTACCAGTTTTAAGTAAAATATCCTGGCACATATCTTATTTATACATGAGGGATCCAAAAGCAAATTCTTATAAATTTGATAAATATAAGGTTTTTTTAAAAATTAACTTTCAAATTTCATTTCCTATAATCTTGTATTACCTCTAACATTGCTATGAGGTTTTCTATAGGCACATTTGCCTGAACATTATGAACAGTATTGAATACAAAACCTCCACCATTGCTAAATATATCTATTAATTTCTTGACTTCTTCCTTAACCTGGAATGGAGTTTTAAAGGATAAGGTCTTCTGGGTATCAACTCCACCTCCCCAAAAAACTATGTCTTTACCAAATTCATTTTTCAGCTTTTCAGGCTCCATATTACCGGCAGATATCTGTACCGGATTTAGGATATCAAATTCATCATCTATTAAATCAGGAATTAATTTAGCTACAGAGCCACAAGAATGTATAAAAGTTTTCCATTTTGTATTATCATGAATCCACCTATTAACTTTTTTATAAAAAGGTTTAAACAAATCCCTATAAGTATTAAGGGATATGAATAAATCTTGTTGCGTACCAAAGTCAGTTCCTGAAATAAATACTATATCAATAGTGTTACCAATGGTTTCATATATTCTTTTATAATTTTCAATTGCTATCTCTGTCTGTTCGGCAAATACTTTTTTTATATAATCCTTTCTTGTATTTAAAGATATATACCACTCTTCAATATCTCTTATTCCTTTTGGATCTTTTAACATTGGTCCAGGCACAAATGCTATATCTCCCAAACTTGAATAACAAATAGCTCCCATTACTGAATATTTTGTATTATTATATAAATCATCTGACCGTTGCTTCAGGTAATCCAGATCCTGTTTAGATACTAAACCCCATTCTTCGAGATTATCTTTTGGGTTTAAATTATTTTCAACAATTTTTTTCTGTCTTATGATAGCATCAAAGAAAAATCCTGTTGAAGGCATCTTAGCAGAAGGTGGATAATTTTTATCCCCTTCAGCATATTGATACAAATTTCCATCTTTATTTTTTTGAGTATTAAAAAGGCCAGAAACAAGTACCGGGGTTCCATCGTCTAATTTCCATTCTTTCCAATCTTCCTTTTTATAGCCAAAAAACGTACCTTTTCCTTCCAGAATTACTACATCCACACCTATAATATCCTTTAAATCATCAGCAATCTCTCCAAGCATCTGATATGGTTCTACTACTTTTACCGGTGTACCAGGTTTATCCAAATTATAATACTGTCTTAGCCGATATACATTGGCTACATGTATCCCCGTCGTATGAGTAGAACCAAAATCAACTGGAATTTTATCTGGTTGTTTATGTTGCAGCGCACACTTTATTCTCTCTCTGGAATTCAATTAATATTCCTTTCCTTATTTTTTAAACGATCCCTTACCCAATTTAACTACACCATTCTTTTTTCTTTATAATACTTCCCGGCTTCTTCTAATATTGTATCTATTTCCTCTTTTATACAGTTTTGAGTTTTAATAAATCCGCACTTAATATTCAATTGTTATTGTTAAATGATCCTTCATAGTTGCTTGATCACATAACTTTTAAAAAACATTAAAAAATACTTATCTTTTTAAAATAGTAATAACTAGACATCACTGCATTCTTCTTCTTCTTAATACATCAACTAAAACTGCGCTAAGAAGTATTAAGCCTGTTGCTGTCTGCTGCCAGTAGACTGAAACTCCTAATAAATTAAAAGCATTTACAATAAGTGACATTAAAAGGACGCCTAAAAATGAACCCAGGACTGTACCCTGGCCCCCAGATAAAGAACACCCACCTATTACACATGCAGTTATGACCCTTAACTCTAGACCGGTTCCAGCCGCAGATTGGGCACCGCCCATTCTTGAAGCCATTAGTATTCCTGCAAGCGCTGCCAGTGTACCTGAAATAATATAAGTTAGCCATTTAAGCCTATCAACTTTTATACCTGAAAGTCTTGCTGACTCTTCACTTCCTCCAATAAAATAAAATTGTTTAAAGAAAATTGATTTCCTGTAGAAAACTTCTGCCAGTATAAGCAAAACCACCATCACAAATACCGGTGTCTGTATTCCATAGAATTGCTTTTGAGCAATAATACTAAAATTATCTGGTAATAAAGGAATTCCCAGGGCTTTGGTAATTATGTATATTATTCCCCTCACTATTTGCATCATAGCCAGTGTGGTTATCAGAGGATTGACTTTTATTTTCGTTATTATAAACCCGTTTAAAAACCCAATAAATGCTCCAGCTAGTAATCCTACAAAGATAGATACACCAACACTTTGACCAAGAATTAACATTTTCCCTGCCATTACTCCACCAAAACCTACTACTGAACCTACGGATAGGTCAAAGCCTCCTGATATAAGCAACAAAGTCATGCCTATTGCAACTATTGAGTCAAAAGATGCACCCATTAAAACTGCAATAATATTTTTAGGATTTAAAAAATTAGGAGATAAAAAAATTAATACAACAACAATGACAATATTAATCATTAATAAAGGCAGCTCATTAAAACCAGAGATACTGTTAAATAACTTATTCTTAAAAAAATTATTCTTTTCCATTACTCTTCTCCTTATCTTCTATGCCTTTGTTAATAGCCAAAGAAATTTTCTGGTTATCAAAATCCTTACTGTCAATAGTTTCAGTTATTTCCCCTTTTACAAATACTAGTATTTTATCACTCATGTTAACAATTTCATCAAGATCTGATGATACCAATAATATACCCACGCCTTTTTTAGCTTGTTGCCTTAAAATCTCGTGAATATCTACCTTTGACCCGATATCTATACCTCTTGTAGGATCAACTGCTATAATTATCTCTGGTTTTGTAGCAAGACATTTTGAAACCATGATTTTTTGTTGATTTCCACCACTAAGAAACATAACATTTTGCTTGGGACTTGATACTTTAATTTTTAATAATTCTATATACTGATTTACAGTTTGATTTATTTTGCTATAGCTCAAAAAATTTGCCTTCGATACCTTTTTTAATATTTCACTTATTATATTATTTCGTACAGTGTCTCTTAAAAATAAACCGACTACTTTTCTGTCTTCAGGTATGAAAGATATATTATTTCTTTTGGCAACAACCGGAGAATTTAATAAGGTTTTTTTCCCTTTTAAAAATATATCACCGGAATATTTTTTTGATAGTCCAAACATCGTCTTGCAAACATCGGCTTTCCCTGAGCCAACAAGTCCTGCAAATCCAATTATTTGGCCTTTATTTAACTTAAAAGAAACATTCCTAAAATTTTTTGTATCAGAAAGATTACTAACTTCAAGCAATACTTCTAGAGACTCAATTTTTTTACTGTCACTGGCAAAAAAATCCTTTATATCCTTGTTTATAATTTTTCTGATTAATTCATGTTTATCTATTTTTTCCTTTTTAAAAGTACCGATCTTTTTACCATCTCTTAGAACCAATATATTATCTGTTACTTTAAAGACTTCCTCCAGATTATGTGATATATATATAATAGAATAATTATTCTTTTTTAATTCAGTTATTAATTTAAATAAATTTTCTACTTCTAATTCCTCTAGTGAAGAAGTTGGCTCATCCAGAATTAATAATTTTGGATTTGAAGAAATTGCCTTTAATATTTCTACAATCTGTTTATTTCCTATCGATAGTCTTTCTACCTTATCCTTTGCCTTTATATCAACCTTAAACTTTCTAATTAGCTCATCAGCCATATTATACAATTGCCTTGTCTTGATAAAACCAATACTGTTTGAGGGTATTTTTCCAATGAATATGTTTTCAGCAACACTTAAGTTATCGGTCAGGCTAAGTTCCTGAAAACCTATATTGATTCCTTTATTCTTAGCAATGCTGATATTTTTAATATTAACCCTTAAACCATCAACCTTTATGTAACCGCTATCCGGGCTATGGACACCAGTTAATATTTTTACTAATGTGCTTTTACCGGCGCCATTTTCTCCTACCAATCCTAATACTTCACCGTAATTAATGCTAAAAGCTATATCTTCAAGTACTTTATTTGAAAAAAATGATTTAGATATATTTACTGTTTCCAATAATTTTTCACTCATAATTAACTCTTTCAAATTTTTAATTTTAATATGAACCAGCTAACAAACTTCGGGGTAACCTTTATATATATTTATTAACTAAAGCATAAACAATTAGGGGGGTATCCGCTTAGCTCCTCCTCCCCTGTTTTTGGTTCCAGTCGTAGCCGAAAGCCACATCTGCTTAGGTGACCAAATTCACGGTATGTGCAGGGTTAGTCCCTTTCTACTGATAATTCGTCTTGTATGACACCTCATCCAAATTGGTCATACCATGCATCATATCACAGGAGGAGCTAAGCGGATACCCCCCAACAATTAATATTGTTAGTAAGCAGGCTTATAATATAAAAGCCTGCTTACTTATAAAATCAACTACTCATGATAGAAGTATTTTGCATTATCCTTGGTAATTGCAATAGTGCCTGTGTCAATATAACCAGGCAGTGAAATTATATTTGCAGCTTTGTCATCCTGTGTTATTGGTACAGGAGCGTGATTATAATAATACAATAATTTTACCCCAAGATAACTCATGAGAGCACTTTTCTGGGCTACTGAAGCATAGATTACTCCGTCTTCAATTTCTTTTAAAACGGTATCATTTCTATCAAAAGCTACAATAACTACTTCTCCTACCATATTCATTTCCTTGACTGCTATGGCTGATCCGGTACCTCCGGTCTGCTCAACCCCGATAATACCGGCCAGATCCGGGTTTGCCTGTATAGCTGCTTTTACGCCGTCAACTGTTTTTTGTTCATCAGCACCACAATCTATTGTCTGTACAAGTTCCATGTTGGGAAAATTTTCTGCGAGTTCATCTCTAACGCCCTGGCTTCTGTCTTCCAGATTAGTCTGTCCTAAAACTGTGATTAGAGCAACTTTTCCTTCTCCACCTAAGGCTTCGCCAAGTAATTTTCCACACTGCCTGCCAGCATTATAATTACCTGTTCCTATAAATGTATATCTGTTAGATGTAGCAGTATCAGCATCAAGTGTTACTACAGGTATACCGGCTTCAATAGCTTTATTTATTGATGGTGCAAGCTCTTCTACAAATCCAATGATTTCCATACCGGCAGGGTTCTCGCCAATTTGCTGCTCTATTGTATTGACCAGGCCTTCCATGTCATAACCCTGCGGACCTAAATACTTTGTTGTTATTCCAAGTTCTTTTTCAGCTGCTTCAAGTCCAATCCTGTGGTCAATAAAATACGGTACCTCAACTACAGCACCTATCCAAGCGTAAGTCTCGCCTTCTTCTGGCGGAGTTAACTCCCAGTCACCAAAATCATAAGGATCTTCTTTGTGATAGAAGTATTTTGCATTATCCTTGGTAATTGCAATAGTGCCTGTGTCAATATAACCAGGCAGTGAAATTATATTTGCAGCTTTGTCATCCTGTGTTATTGGTACAGGAGCGTGATTATAATAATACAATAATTTTACCCCAAGATAACTCATGAGAGCACTTTTCTGGGCTACTGAAGCATAGATTACTCCGTCTTCAATTTCTTTTAAAACGGTATCATTTCTATCAAAAGCTACAATAACTACTTCTCCTACCATATTCATTTCCTTGACTGCTATGGCTGATCCGGTACCTCCGGTCTGCTCAACCCCGATAATACCGGCCAGATCCGGGTTTGCCTGTATAGCTGCTTTTACGCCGTCAACTGTTTTTTGTTCATCAGCACCACAATCTATTGTCTGTACAAGTTCCATGTTGGGAAAATTTTCTGCGAGTTCATCTCTAACGCCCTGGCTTCTGTCTTCCAGATTAGTCTGTCCTAAAACTGTGATTAGAGCAACTTTTCCTTCTCCACCTAAGGCTTCGCCAAGTAATTTTCCACACTGCCTGCCAGCATTATAATTACCTGTTCCTATAAATGTATATCTGTTAGATGTAGCAGTATCAGCATCAAGTGTTACTACAGGTATACCGGCTTCAATAGCTTTATTTATTGATGGTGCAAGCTCTTCTACAAATCCAATGATTTCCATACCGGCAGGGTTCTCGCCAATTTGCTGCTCTATTGTATTGACCAGGCCTTCCATGTCATAACCCTGCGGACCTAAATACTTTGTGGTTATATTAAAAGTTTTTTCAGCTATATAAAGCCCAACTCTGTGATCAATAAAATATGGCACCTCAACTACAGCACCTATCCAATCGTATATTACTTTTGCAACTGTCTCCCCTTCGGCTGCGGTCTCTGTTTCAGCAACTGTCTCCCCTTCGGCTGCGGTCTCCCCTTCGGTTTTACATCCAACAAGAGAAAAGACTGAAACCATTGTCACGATTAATAATATAACTATTAACCATAATACTGTTTTTTTCATTATAATACCTCCATTTACAATTTTTTTATCTCACAAAATTCCTGCATTTCCATTAACTACCTAACTTAATTAAATATTAAGTTCTATATACACCATCCCCCCTTTTCTTATGATTTTATAAGAGCCTAACACATCACCTCCTTAAATTTTCTCTAATATGTTTTTCCAAACTCTTTTTACTATTTTTTATATTGATCATTTACCCAAAACTAAATAAAAAAATAAACCTTCATCTATAAATAATAAGATCTCTTTAACTTCCCATCAATCCACTCCTTTGAATCCTTGATAATATTATAATTATCTTTTTTCCCATTAGCCCACATTTCAAGAACCATCGGTCCATAAAAACCAATATTTCTTAAAGTGTTAAATGCCGAAATAAAGTCTACGATACCCTCGCCAAAAGGAACATTGCGTGCAATGCCTGAACGTGTATCCTTTATATGTATTGCAGCAATATGATTTCCATAATCCTGCAACTGTTTTGTAACGTCCTGATTCATTGCAGTTAAATTACCGATATCAGAGTATATTTGTAACCATGGGGAATTAATATCTTTTACATAACGCATTATTTTATCCAGTGAATCTGTAAATTCACAATCTACATTCTCTATTGCAAGCATCACTCCAAGTGAAGCTGCGAGATTTAAACATTCTTTAAGATTCATGCCAAATGTTACCTTAGACAAATCAGTACTTTCTTCCTCAGCCACAACATCGTAGCCTGCTATCTGGACAATCCTGATCCCTAATTGAAATGCAAACCATGTGGCATCAATAATTATTTCCATTCCTTTTTTTTGAATATCATGATAGGAGCTACCAATAGGAAACCGCCTGTTTGCGCTTAAGCACATAGTCAATAAAGGAATCCCTATTTTCTCACTGATCTCTCTAAGATTTTTCTTTTTTGCAATATCCCATTTAAGTCTTGCGATCCGTTCATCTGTCTCATCAATAGATAACTCCATAAAACTATAACCTGCATCGCGTGCGGATAACAATTTTTCTTCCCAGTTAAGACTATCAGGAAAAGCTTTTTCATATAGTCCTATAGAGAGTTTTCCATTTTTAAATCCTGCCATTAAACCTCACAACTTCTAAAATATAAAATACACTTACAGTCTTCATAAAAACTTAGCCTATTCATTCTTTTCTAATTAATTCTGACCGTAATTTCCAGATTTGAATTTTTCAACTGCGACTTCTACTTGTTCTGCATCAAGTATTGCAGGAGTCCCTATTGCTTTTGCCATAATATATGTCTTGGCGGCATCCTCTAGATAAACAGCAGCATATAATGCCTCTTTTAGAGTCCCACCCACTGTAAGGACTCCGTGTTTCTTTAAGATTACTGCTCTTTTATTATTGATATATTTAACAGTGTTAATACCCATTTCAAGACTTGCAGCTGAGCTATAGGGCGCAACAGTAACCGGTCCTAAACATGCATTAGGAAGAGTAGTTACTGCAGCAGGAAGCTCATCCTCTACAAGTCCCACTGCTGAAGCATAAACCTGATGGGTATGTATAACTGCATTTACTTCAGGCATATTTTTTAAAATATATAAGATTGCTTCTGTATCTACTGAAACCTTTCTTGTCCCTTCTATAATATTTCCATCTAAATCCAGCACTACAACATCTTCTGGCAACATGTTTTCATAGAGCATCCCAGAAGGTGTGACAATAACATGTCCTTCCTGGGTCCTGAAACTTACATTTCCACCTGAAAGAGAAATCAGTCTGTATTCTTTCAATAGTAATGCAGTTTTTATTATGTCCTTTTTTTCGTTTTCATACATTTTCTTTCCTCTTTCTTTTTACTTTCTTAATTCTTTTAAATAATTTAATATTTTCCAAACTTCTTTAATGTATCAAGCATAGCCAGGTAATTTTTCGGTTTTACAGCTGAGTGAATACTATTGCTAGAAGATAATATATACCCCCCACCCGGCATTGCTTTGTCGAGACAATCTTTTGTTTCCTCAATTGTCTCTTTTTCAGTTTTGAAGGATAATGTTGTTGAGCAATCAACATTACCCTTCAAACAGATCCTGTCGCCGTAATCTGACTTTATCTGCTGTAAATCCATCCCTGCGATGGGGTCTATTGGGTCAAGGCAGTCAAAACCGGAATCGATGATCATATCTAGAATTGGCATAATGTCTCCATCAGTATGCTTGATGACCAGTAAACCGAGTTCCTTATAGCCGGTGACAACACGCTTTAACTCAGGATAAAAAATTTCTCTGAATTTCTGGGGTGATATTATAGGTCCTGAATTATATGCATAATCATCACCTGTATATACTATCTTTATTCCTCTTTTTACAGCTTCTTTTGCCATTTTCAGGTTAATATCAACACTCATTTTAACCAGCGCTTTTATTGTTTTAGGGTCCTCAAATACTTTTATTAAAAAAGTTTCAAAGGGCATCAGCCGGCTTGGAATAGAAAAAACATCATTCAAATGGAGTATCAGGGCTTTCTTCCCGCTATGCTCTTTTACTGCTTTCTCAACTGAAGCATACCTTCCCGGTTTTAGCGGGTCCGGAGGTATATATTTTTCAATATCATTGAGTGTTCTGATGGGACCATCCAAAGGATATGGATGTGACTCGCCAGTATCTTTTTTAATCATACCCCATTCATCCTGGATTAGGCCATTATCTAAGAATTTACTATCAAAATCACAGTTGACACATATAGCATCTATATCCATCTCGTAGCAGAATTTTTCATAGTCAGAACCAGCAGAGATAGTATCAATAACTAGGTTATCGATAGACCACTCAAAGTGAGGCACCCTGTCGGGCAGTTGTCGTTTAAGAACGCTTATTATTCTCTCTTCACCTGTCAACTCTTCCATACTATCTTATTAACTCCTTAATGATTTCCTGAAGCTTTTATAAATACTGTTATTTATTTTTTTTAAATCTGGATATAAACTTTTATAAATCTGATAATAGTCATCATATACATCTTTATTCTTAAGATCCGGTTCGCATACATAACTTATATTATAAGTCTCTTGATATGCTTCCTTTTCATCTTTATAGATACCTGTTCCTATCCCCGAGATAATAGCTGCACCGAGAGGCGTTGCTTCTTCTACCCCGGGAACTTCAATCAGCTTACCCGTTATATCTGCCTTGTTTTGAGTCCAGAATTCATTCTGGGCTGCCCCGCCTGTTGCAACTATTTTTCCTACAGATGAGCCCGCTGCACTTTCAAAAGCAGACAACATATCACGGAATTGATAATTTAAAGATTCTATAACAGAACGGATCAAGCTGCCTTTATCAGTATTAATTGTAAGCCCTACAAATGCTCCTGCAGCCTTATTATCTACATATGGTGTTCCTGCACCAGAGAAATATGGGGCAAAAAACACGCCATTGGACCCGACAGGAGCAGCAGCAGCTTTTTTCTTGATGATTTCCCATTTAGAAATATTGCTATTTTGAGATTTATAAAACTCCTCAAAATATAATGTATTATTTAGCCATTCATACATCAGTCCTGAAACAGCATAAGCGACAATATTATACATATCTTTTGCAACATGGCTTTCAACATTAATTCCATTTTCAAACACTTTTTTCATCAGCATAGGCAGTGTTGAAGATTGAAGGATCATTTCCCATGTCCCGTTTATGCTCATTACTGTTTCCAGGTCAAAAGCTCCTACAGCCAGTGCAGCACAATGGTAATCGTGCCCCCCCAATACTACCTTAACTTTTTTAGGAAGACCGGTTTCTTTGTTTGCTTTTGAGGAAATATTTCCCAGTACTGTACCGGATGGAAATGGTTCAGGAAACAAAGAATTATCCAACTTTACCTTTTTTAATAACTCTGTCGACCACTTCCTGTTCTTCTGGTCAAACAAAGATGTACATGAAGCCATGGAATAATCTGTAGCTATTTCACCACACAAAAGATAATTTATATAATCTTCTATAAGCAGCCATTTAAAGGTTTTTTCAAGGATTTCTGGATAATTTTCTTTTATCCATAAAATACGATAAACAGTGTCTATGGGCATTACCTGCTTTCCGCTTATTGAAAAAATAACTTTTGGGCCCACCAGGCTGCTCCACCTGCTGCACTGTTCTTCTGTCCTTGGACAATGCCATGAAATAAACGGATACAACCATTTCCCTTTTTTATCTATAGGGATGCCGTCCATTCCAAATCCTGTGACGGCAACAGATCTGATTTCACTTTTTAAGTCCAGTTTCCCCAATGCTTCTTTGATAGAATCTTTCACTGCTTTCCAGATAATATCCGGTTCCCATACTGACCAAGTGGGATGGTCTTTATATGGATGTGAAAGTACAGTTGGCCTACTTCCTCCTGATACCAGTGTCCCTTTTAAATCATAAAAATTTGCTTTTATGCTTGTAGATCCTATATCTATACCTAATAATAAATCCATTTAATTACCCTAAACATTAATAATCTTGCTATTAATATTTCTATTTCTAAAACTATCGTCGAAAACTAGTGAAATATTTTTTCTGGGATTTAGTTAAATCAATTTTTTTTAAAATATTTCACATTTTCACGTCTAATAAAAAATCTTCATGCTTATTTATCAAGTAATTGTTTTATTTGTTCAAATTTTGAAAATCTTTTCATGTAAATATTGTTCTTCGATAAATCAGGTTTATAAATCGATTTAATTCTGACCATACTATCTATTGCCTTTTTTTGAATTACTTCTTTAACTGCAGTAAGTGTTTTTCTGGACAGTAAATCCATATCGATTTCGCTATAGCCGCTGTCATGGATTATTTCAGTTTTAAAAGATACAACTCCAGCTATCTTGCCACTACCATCGACTAAGGCTGCCTTACCTACACTTAGGCCATTATCTATGCAGAGCATATATTGCTTTTTTTTCATTTGTTTAAACTGTGTATAAATTTTAATTACATAATAGTTTTAAAAAATATACATTAAATTTCCATTTTGTACTTTGTCATATCGGCCCATTTTTGAGTCCTGCAATTACTAACAGGTACAGGTCTTTAAAATAGAATATTTTTTTTTCTAACATCTCACATGAATATATCTATCCGGGTTAACCAGAAAATTCTTTTCAGCTAATTTCTACTAATACCCGCTAACATCCTGGGCCAGACCATAAATGACCATTTCAGTAGCGCAGCCTCCTTTAGTTAAGGCACAGGCCTGGTAAACCATATCTGCAAAATGTTCTGGACGTACTGCCATTTCCTCTTCCCACTCAAAATCCTCAACATTCTCTGCAGCTGCCTGGAAACCTGTGTTTGAACCTCCTGGCACCAGAAGACCCACGCAGATCCCATGAGGCCTCAGTTCTGTATACAGGCATCTGGTAAATGCATTTACCGCCGCCTTAGCAGCAGAGTATACCGACCAGCCTGACCATGATCTTCTATCACATGCGCTTGAAACATTGATAATCTTGCCATATGCTTGTTTCTTGAATTGTGGAGTAAAAGTCCTGCAGCTCATTATCGTACTGTTTAGATTCAAATCTATTATTCTTTTATTTACTTCATCATCCATTTCTTCAATCGGTGCAACCTTTATAGCGCCTCCGGCATAGTTTATAAGAAAATCTACCTTGCCAAAATTTTTTAGACATTCATCCAGCGCTGTTTTAAAAGTGTCAAGTTTAGTTACATCACCCTTAAAAGAGATTACCCTGGAACCAGCATCCTTACAGTTTTGTGCTGTTTTTTCAAGACCTTGTTCATTAATATCAAACATTACAAGACCGCACTTGTCTTTTTGGGCAAATAATTCTGCTGTGGCTTTTGAAAAACCGGAACCTACTCCTGAAATTACAGCAACCTTACCTTTCAATGATTCACTCATAACTTATTCTCCTTTTATTTTTGTAATAATAAATGTAATTATTTTCAATAAAGGACTAACCCTATTCCAACGTAACAATTTCATAGTTAGAATTTACCCAACAGTTATTTTTAAGTCTAACTATTTAATGCAGATCTAGCCATATCCACCCACTCTTTTAAACGTTGCCCATCCCCAT
>CAZFFH010000030.1:0-12826 GCA_964518375.1 uncultured Actinomycetota bacterium | reverse complement strand
CAATATAAATATCGGTTTTAATTTCCTGGATGGAAAAGAAACTGTAAGGATATTTCAACATTTCCGGACAAGATTATGCCAATATTTTTAACTTTTTCACCCGTAAGCAGTAAAATGATGCCTGCTTTGCTTGCTGCAGGCTTAAAGCTTCCATCAGTGTAGCGTTCAAGTTCCTCTAAGGTATACGGCTGGCTATATTTTAAAATACTATCTATCATTTGGTTGAACTGCTCCTAATAATATTCACTTATTTTTTAAAAAAAACATTTAAAAAATATTTTAAAATATGCAATCTACACTTATATCTCCGAAGATAAAGCATAGACAAATTATAAAGGTAAGATATTATGCTGATGACAAGGCTGAAAAATTGTATAATAAAATCCTGGCAAATGGCGCAATGACCGTTAAGGATATTTCAGGAATATTTGATAAGATTTGAGCACTGCAGCGTCGCAGTCTTTAAAATTATAAATTGTCATTTTTATGTAACTTAATTATACACTGGAAAGGGAATTTTAAATGGAATGCAGAAAAGAAACAAATCTGGCAAAATGTAACTGTACCTACGAGCCATGTGCAAGAAAAGGTATATGCTGCGAGTGCATCTCTTATCATAAAAATATGGGAGAATTGCCGGCATGCTATTTCAGTTCAAAAGATGAGAGAACTTACGACAGGTCAATTGATTTTTTTATAAAATCAAATAACATGTAATTTATGAATTTGGAAAATTTAAAGATTTATAAGGCAAACTTCCAGTCAGTGATTGGCACAATCTATTATTTGTGGGTTGGATCAGGCAGAGGTAAAGAGGCTGGCAACGAAGCTGGCGGGCAAGTCAAGCTTTCCCTCCTTGTAAATAGAAAAGACTTGTTTGAAAACTATATTGAAAAACTCAAAGAAATTTCGTGCAAGGAAATCTTATTTTCCTTACATGAAAAAAAATCTGCAGAGGCTGAAAAATATATTTTAGATTATCTGTCAGGCAAGGTAAAAAACATCAGTCTTGACACCTATTTTCTATCTGGCACTGATTTTGAAAAAAAGGTCTGGAACACTGCCGTTTTAATTCCTTATGGCAAAACATTGAGTTACAGGGAGCTTGCTGAAAAGACAGGTTTTCCTCTTGCCTGGAGAGCCGTGGGTACAGCCCTTGGGCACAATCCTGTAATGCTTGTTGTGCCATGCCATAGGATAATTAAAAGCGATGGTTCAATTGGAAATTTCGGCGGCGGAGAAAAAGTAAAAGAATTCCTTTTAAATCTTGAAGCACTAAACAGATAATGCAGTTTAAAATATCAATTTAAAAATTAATTTAAATTCAAGCTCTTATGAAAGTATCTGTAAAAAGCCTATTTGTCGGTTTTTTCAAGCTTCTTTTTCCCTCTTTTTATAAGGAGGAGCACCAGATTTGAAATTAAAACCACCGCTGCGATGACCCAGCCGGTAACCGTCAAAGTATTTCCAACAATATTCTCTATTGTTTTTCCATAAACCAGCGTTACATTACTTTGCGTGGGTATTACGAGCATAAATGATGGTGAAACCAGGAACGGTCCTTCTGCGCCATAAACTTTCCAGTTAGGGAAATAGGAAACTTTTATAACATGAGGTTGTCCTATGCCAGTCGTGTAAAACTCAATCTTTTCTCTATCAATCTTTTCATAAATTATCCGGCCCTTGTTTTCAACGGGATTTTTTGGAACATTCGCCAGTTCTTCCTTATTTATCTGCTCATATTTTTTTATATCATCTTTGCCGGTGTCATAAATTACAGGCGAGTTTATATTTTCGATATTTAAATACCAGTCCCTCATATCCCAGACCCAGTTTTTTGTCTCGAACCTGAACGGAATATTATCCATTATCTCTATATAGTTGTTACTTCCTTTTATTTCATAGAAGGAATAAGGGTCAATTTTATTAAGGAACACAACGCTTTTATCTTTGTTCAAATCATCGATAACTTCCTGGGAGCTTGCCATTATGTAGCGCACATTCATGTATTTTAAATGAACCATTGCTTTTTCATAATTTCTGCCTGGTACGGACCACCCGGCAACAGTGCCTCTGGGTTTCACGGATAGTTCAGCCTGGTTGATATAATGAAACGGTGCAGTAAGTGAACTTTCGACCAGCAATCCCTCCATGCCCGGCTGTTTTGTCCAATATGGTATAAGTTCAAACGAGCGGGGAGTTCCGTATTTTTCTATGATTTTTTTATCGAATTCAAACATTACCCGGCCGTAAGGCAGGCTGTCAAGATATTTCATCAAGCTGTCATAGGTTTTCCAATCAGTCTTTGATTCAAACCCGGTATAATTATGCCTTGACCAGCCCGGGCCAAGAGGATTCCCGGCCATTATTGCTCCGCTGGATAAGAAAGCTATAATAGGGATAAAAGCAATTACAATGAATTTGAAAAAACGCTTTTTTGCTTTTTTTGGGTCCAGTTCATTTATTTTTATTTTCGCAACCATGATCCAGTAGAGATTTGACAGGCCATAAGCAGCCAATAAATAGATAAAGATAAAAATGAATGGCAGCAGCCTGGCGTTGTAAAATCTCCCTCCATCCCAGGTAAATAAAACGGAAAGGAATACTATTATCGTCCATATTACTATAGTCATCCTTTTATCTTTTTTTAATGCGTAAAAGAATGTTCCTGAAGCTCCAAGAACAAGAGCCGGGATTAATTCCAGCGGAACAAGAGCTTTAAAATTTTTTAGATTGGTCCATTGCATTGGTGGGGACCATTTTATGTCAAATACAAAAGGAATGGACCAGAATGCTGAAAGGAAAAATCCCACCATGAATACCGCTATCAAATATTTTGCAGCCTTCCAGTTTCTCCTGATAAGAAAAAGACCCGGGACTATGATAAGAAGCGCTATTAAAGTTATGAGATGTGTCAGTACTATCATATCAAGCAGGATGCAGTTTATGATAAACAACCAGTCAAATTTCCCTTTTTCCATGCCCTTGTATAGGTTTCCAATAAAAATAAAAACCAGTCCAAAGCTGATGGAATAACTGAATTCACCGGCGAAGGTACCTAAAAAGTTCCCACCGTAAATTGTAAAACTTTTCATATACAAGAAGGCCATGGCTCCTACGGCTGCAAGCTGCGGATAGGGATATTCAAGCTTGAAAAGCTTTCCGAAGTAATATAAAGCAACAGGTAACATTAAGCTTCCAAGCACAGTGATAAGCTTGAACGCTATGTTGAAAGTAACTATTTTTGAAAGGATAGCTATTAGCAAGTATGGAAGCGGGAAGTAAAAAGTAAGCATGGGCATTCCCGCAAACCAACCCATGTCCCAGCCGGTCATTCTCAAGTTAGGGAAAAGCTCATCAACAAAGAATTTGGCAATATAGTTATGCGCCCCCATATCGCCGCCGTTTGTAGTGGCCGAGTTAAAAATAATGTTTGGGGGGAAACAGTAAACAAGCATTCCGTAGATTATAAGAAAAGCAGAAAGTATTGAAATCCCTATAAATAACCGCTTTTTTTTGTTGTCGGTCACAAATTTACCCATCAAAGAAGGATCAGGTGTACTGTAAAAGTCAATTTTTTCAAGAACTAACTTTGAAGCAGGAATCAAAGTTGAAAATTTCTTAAAAAAATTTTTTAATTTTGTTATTAATTCTTTAATGCTCGACATTTTTTAGAAAACTTGACTAGTTATGTTCAGAACAATCATGCTTAAAAATATTTTAAATTATAGTAATTATATTCCAAAAAGACCATTATTAATTATTGAATATAAATTTTTAAATGAAAAATTTCACATACCCTTAAAATCATTTTATAAATGACTATTTTATTGGATTTTGATTTAGTTAAAAATTTGATAAGATTGATCCATGAAAACATTACCAATGGAGGAAAATTGCAGGCTATTGAAGTCAGAAAACTAATAAAAAAATATGACAAAATAGCTGTGCTGGATAATCTTGACCTTATCATAAATGAAGGTGAATTCTATTGCCTCATGGGCCCGAATGGGTCAGGAAAAACTACCCTTTCTTCTATAATTGCTTCAATAAGAAAGCCAACAAGCGGCGAAGTGAAAATCTTTGGCAAAAAACCCGAACAATCCAAAAGACTGGTAGGCTATATTCCTCAGGAAAATTTTTCTGACCCCAATCTTACGGGCCTTGAGAACCTGCATTATTTTGCCAGGATGCTTGGATATTCAAATAAAGATACAAAAACAATTGCAGAAGAACTTTTAAAAAAAGTCGGTCTTTTTGATGACAAAAATAAAAGGGTTTCCAAATTTTCAGGCGGAATGAGAAAAAAACTTGAACTTTCGACCATACTTTTTCCCCACATAAAGATATTTATACTTGATGAACCGACAACAGGACTTGATCCTTCGGCAAGGAGGAATTTCTTCGGGCTGATAGACCAGTTAAAAGATAAATCAACAACAGTTTTACTTATAAGCCATATAGGTTCAGATGCCGAACTTGCTTCCAGGGTCGGTCTTATGGATATGGGCAAAATTATCGCAGAGGGATCACCGGATGAATTGAAAAATGGAAGCGGATTAAAAAATGTAATAAATTTAGAAGTTTCTGTTAAAAATGAAAAAATAAAGAACATTTTAAACGGTTTCAACAAAGGTGAGGAATTGCTTGAAACAGATGAGGGTTACAAGATCTATACTGATGAAACGTCCGAAGTGATTCCGGAAATAGTCCGGTCTGTTGAAAGCAATGGCCATAAAGTGCTTCAGATAGGTTCCGTCACGCCATCGCTGGAAGATGTTTTTTTCAAACTGACAGGTAAAAAAGTAAGAGAAACAACAGAAAAATTAAAGGGAGCCAAAAAGTGAACCAGATATCTGCAACATTTATAAAAGTCCTAAAAGATACTTTCAGGAACAAGTCTGCACTTTTCTGGGTAATAGCCTGGCCCGCCATCTGGCTGCTGCTTGCAGTATTTGTTTTTTTACGTGGGGTACCGCCTGAATATGCTGCTTTGGCAAAAGGTCAAAGTACTATTTCAATGGTTACTTTTTCAATAATGGTTTGCGGAATGACGAGCCTTCCGGCAAATATTTCTGAGGATAGACAGCGGGGACTTTTCCAAAAGCTAAAGACAATGCCGGTACAACCCTGGAAAGAAGCAATAGGCAAAATCCTGGCAGTATTGACATTTGGACTGGCAAGTGCAGCAATAATAATAATTGTAGGATTGCTTCTTGGCGGCAGGTTTAATATTACACTAATAGGTCTTCTAAAATCTTTAGGATTTTTATTTTTGGGAACACTTGCTTCTGCAGGAGTGGGACTGATTGTGGGTTCGTTAATTAAAAATATCCAGGGCGCTATTATGACAGGAGTCGGAATAGCTGTTGTCACATCAGCGATTTCCGGTGTTTTTTTTCAATATAGTATGCTGCCGGCCGTACTCCAGAAGTTTTCCCGGATTTGGCCAATGTCTTCTGCAAACTCAGTTATAATTAATTATTTAATAGGAGATATCGGTTATGATCCTCTTACTGCTTTAAATCTTTCCCTGACCATTGTAATATCGCTGCTTTTTTTTGCTGTAGGGGTCGTTTTATACACGGTTTATTGCTGGAGATCAGAATAGTAAAAATCACCAGAATATTTTTGCCGCAGAATTCAAAGCATCAAAATTTAAACTATAAGCAAGTGATATTTCACAATGCACGGCAAAGCCGCAATCCCTGCAGGATACATTATCAACTTTATTTTTTAGATAACAGCCATAATAAGTTTTACCATCTGGCTCCACGCTTGATACTAAAAAATCATAACATTTCCAGGTATTTTTCATCATTTTCTTCAGGCAGGCTGCCGAATCTAAAATTTTATACCCCTCTTTTTTAAGTTTTATCAGCTCTTTAAGCAGTTGTTCTTTTTCATCCTGGCTTATTACCAGGTTTTCGACATTGGAATATGGATAAAAAAATTGAATGGTTATACCAAAGGTGATGTCATTTAGAAATTTTATAAGTTCGGGAATTTCTTTGGAGTTAATTTTGCTTATGCAGATATTTGCAATTATTTTTTTTGAGTTTTTATTTGCTTTTATATTTTCTATAATCCTATCAAAACTTTTACCGCGAATTGCATCGTGGGTTTTTTGCAGGCCGTCAATACTTACAAATATTATATCAGATTCAACATTGCTAAGTTCAACGGTGCCGTTTGTTGTAACACAAATATAATAAAATAATTCCCTGGCCATGGCAATAATATCATGGATATCTTTGTTGTTTTCCCTGTCTTTCCAGATAAGAGGCTCTCCTCCTTCAAAAATTACTATTTTTACCCCATCTTTGTGCAATTTACGAAGGATTGCGACAGTCTCATCATACTTAAGTTCCAGGGTTTCATTACTTCTCCAGAAAGGACAGTGAAGGCATTTAAGTGTGCATCTGTTGGTCAGCTTAAAGCTGCTTATCAGAGGTTTTTTATATTTTGAACCGAACCTGCTGATTAGTGCAAACCTTGCAAAGTATGCAAACTGCTTAAATTTTGATATCCTGCTTTTCAATTCATGTTTTATTATAATATTGTTTAATATATCTGCCAAATTTGTTAAAATATAAATTGTTATGGCAAGTTTTTTACAAAATTTAAAAAATTTTTTTACAGCGCCCGCTTATTCAAGCACTTCAAACTTTATAACTTTTAATATCCGATGCAACAGGTGCGGCGAAGAAATTACTGTCAATGTCCGAAGGAGCAGCGATATTTCAAGGCTTTATGAAGAAGAAGAAGGTCCTGCCGGGTCAGCCTTTTTGCTGAGGAAAGAAATACTTGGCAAGAAGTGCAATAACCTGATTTATCTTACTGCTTATTTTGGTGAAAATTACAATTTAATATCCAGTGAAATTTCGGGCGGAAAAATTATTGAGCACAAATAATAAAAATCTAACCGTGATTGTGCTTGCTGCCGGAAAAGGCAAGCGCATGAAGTCTGATGTTCCCAAAGTTCTTCATAACATTTGTTATCAACCCATAATTTATTATATTTTAACCTCCGCATTTAAATTAAACCCTAAAAATTTATTTGTCGTTATTGGGTATAAGGCTGAAAAAATCAAGGAGTTCTTGAGCAGCAATTTCCCCGGGGCAATTCCGGTTATACAGGAAAACCAGCTAGGTACTGCGCATGCTGTAAGCATGTTGAAAAGCTTCATCGGCCAGCTTGGGGATACGTGTCTTGTAATGCCAGGTGATATCCCCCTTATAAGTGATTCTACTTTAAGAAAAGTCGCAAACACCATGGAACAATCAGCCAGTCCGGCAGTTGTTTTAACAGCCTTGGTTGATAATCCTTATGGTTACGGCCGGGTAATCAAAGATGATAAAAGTAATATTTTAAGGATTGTCGAAGAATCTGATGCATCTGAGAGTGAAAAAAAGATAAATGAAATCAATTCTTCTATTTACTGTTTTGAAACAAAATCTTTGTTTGGTTATCTTGAAAAGATTAGTTCAAAGAACTCGCAAAATGAGTTCTATCTTACAGATATAATTGAAAATTTTATTGACGCAAAACAGAAAGTTACATGTATTACTGTGCAGGATAGTTTTGAAATTGAAGGTATAAATGACAGAACTGCGCTTGCAAAGCTTGAAAAGATAATGCAGTCAAAGATAAATGAAAAACTGATAAAAAAGGAAACTTAGGGGGATTAAATAATGAAAGACTATCCTACCAACAAAAGGATGTTGTTATTTTCAGGATCATCCAATCCTGAACTGGCGGCAAAAATTGCAGAAAACCTTGAAATGAATTTGGGTAAGGTAACGAGAACAAAGTTTAAGAACGGTGAAATTTATATCAGGTTTGACGAGAGTGTCCGGGGTGCCGATGTTTTTGTTATCCAGACATGCAGTGAGCCTATAAATGCTAATATAATGGAGCTGCTTATAATGATAGATGCTCTTAAGCGAGCATCAGCCGGGATTATAAATTGTGTAATCCCGCATTATGGGTATGCAAGACAGGACAAAAAATCTGAAGGCAGGGAACCAATAACTGCTAAATTGATTGCCGACCTGCTGTCGGTTGCCGGAATGGATAGGCTTATTGTTTCAGACTTGCACTCTGCAACAATACAAGGGTTCTTTGATCTACCTGTGGACCACGTGACTGCAATACCTATAATTGCAAATTATTTCAAAACTAGGAATATAAGAAAAGGTGTTATTGTCAGCCCCGATGTTGGCGGTGTTAAAAGAGCAAGTATTTTTGCAAATCAACTGCATTTTCCCCTTGCAATCCTTGATAAAGTAAGACCGGGACCAAATCAGGCAAAAATGGACCACCTTGTTGGAGATGTTGAGGATAAAGACGCAATTATTTTTGATGATATGATAGATACGGGAGGCACCATAGTAGAAGCTATCGATATTCTTATCAGATTTGGAGCAAGAAGAGTATTTATTGGCGCCACTCATGCCATTTTTTCAGGTAACGCAATAGAGCTTCTTGAAAATTCAAAGGCAGAAGAAATTGTGGTTTCAGATACACTGCCAATAAATAAAGAATTCAGGCAGGATAAAATAAAAGTGGTTTCAATTGCTCCACTTCTTGCAAAAACTATAAAAAAAGTTTATCATTGCAAATCTGTGAGCTCGTTATTCAAGGGCGAAAATTTAGTTTAACAATATTCTTGTAAGGTGGGATCAATATGAGCAACGTTTCTTTAAAAGTAGAAATCAGAAGTAAAGAAGAATTAAAAAATAATGCATCCAGAAGGTTAAGAGCAGGTGGTTTTATTCCTGCAACAATTTATGGACAGGCGGAAGAACCCCAAAGCATAAAAATTGATTCCAGGCAGTTAAAAGAAATTTTAAAGGGTAAAAGTGCCGCCAGCTTAATTATTGAAATGACGATGAGTATTGGCGGTAAAAATAAAAAAGAAATTACAATTATTAAGGACTCCCAGAAGAATCCTTTTACTCATGAATTTACGCATATCGATTTTTACAGAATTCAAATGGAAAAAGAAGTAGAAACTACTGTTCCTGTAGTAATATTAAATGAGGAAGAATCAATTGGAGTTAAAGAAGAAGATGGAGTTGTTCAGCATGGGTTAAGAGAACTGCATATTGCATGTCTGCCGATGCAAATTCCTGAAAGAATAACTTATGATATTATAAATTTAAAAATGGGACACATCATAAAAGTATCTGATTTAATAATTGGCAGTGAAGTAAGAGTCTTAAATCATCCTGAAGAAATAATAGTTTCAATCATTCATCCTACACACCTTGTTGTTGAAGAAGTTGCTGTTGAGGAAGAGGAAGTTGCTGAAGAACCTGAAGTGATAACAAAAGAAAAGGTTCCTGATAAGGAAAAAGAAGAAAAATGATATTAATTATTGGCCTTGGCAACCCTGGTGAAGAATATGGCCAGACAAGGCACAATATTGGTTTTATAATACTGAATAAATTTATTGAGGAAACTGGAATCTTGGGCCAGTTTTCCAAGTTTAACTCTATTCTCATTAAATCAGAGTATGAAGGGAAAGTCCTGCTTTGCGTAAAGCCTTGCACTTTCATGAATAACAGCGGCTCTGCTGTTTCAAAAGTGATCGAACACTTCGAAGACCAGATAGAATCAATAATAGTTATCCATGACGATCTTGATATTGAGTTTGGCCAAATAAAGCTTAAATCGGGAGGCGGAACAGGCGGTCATAATGGTCTTGAATCAATTGTAAAAAAGCTGGGGCATCCTGATTTTGATAGACTAAGGTTTGGTATTGGGAGGCCTCCCGGCCGTAAAGACCCTGCAGATTTTGTCTTGTCCAAATTTAAAAGGAGTGAGACTCGTGAGCTTGATTCTTGTATTACAATAAGTGTAGAAGCTTTAAAGGATTATGTTGAAAACGGAATTAATTATGCAATGAACAAATATAATTGATGTTTATAAATAATTTTAGCAAAGAAGAGTTATGGCTTGGTTTCCAAGAAAAATATAAAAATTCGCGCAAGGCCAGCCTTATTGCAGATGAGAGCATCTGGCCTTTTTTAATCGGATCCTTTCTTAATGAATTTCAATTTCCACTATTAATTCTAACCTCGACACTTGATAGGGCCAACGAACTTTCCATGGAGTTAAATCCGCTGGTAGGCAGTGCACAAATTCTTTTCTATCCTGCAATTGGAAGCGGTTCTTTTTTAAAGAGCCGGTCTGCTGCCGGTATCGAGAGTCTATCAGCCAGGCTTGAAGTTTTTAAGAAAATCATGGAATTCAAGGATGAAGGAAAACCGTTTATCATCATGTCAACCAGTAGTTCCATAATAGACTTGATACCAAGATCCAAATTAAACCGGCAAAACAGCATAGTTATAAAATCTAAAGATAGCGTCAACCGGGATGAATTAATCTCAAGGCTTGTCAATATTGGTTATGAGCGTGTAAATAAAGTTTTTGATAAGGGCGAATTCAGTGCAAGGGGCGATATCATCGATATATTTGATGTCACCGGCCAAAAACCTGCAAGAATTGATTTGATGGATGAAGATGTTAAAAAAATAATTATTTATGACGTTGATTCTCAACAGCCTGAATGCAGCCTGGAAAGTATATCGATCTTTCCAAATCTTAATCCCTGGGAGGTGCGAGGAGAAGCAGTCGATGAAGAAATGGTTTCAATTTTTCAAATCGCTAAAGAACATATAAAAGAATTAGGTTTTATTGTCTGCGATCCCGTTGAAGTAAATTTAAAAATAAAAAGCGGTATAGACATGCTCGTAAAGTCAGTTGATTTCGCAGAGAATGAAAATTTAAAAATGGCTGGCGTGCAATTAAATTCTGTTATTTCAAAAAAGGATTTTGCCGAAAATGACTCCTTTAATTACAGGTTAAATATCACGTCTTCATTTCTTGAAGCAGATAAAGAGGCGGCTTTTGTTTTTGAAGGAATTTCCAGGCAGAAAAAAAGCCT
Organism: uncultured Actinomycetota bacterium; assembly: GCA_964518375.1. Classification (GTDB taxonomy): domain Bacteria; phylum Actinomycetota; class Humimicrobiia; order Humimicrobiales; family Humimicrobiaceae; genus JAHILC01. The sequence goes on along the minus strand of CAZFFH010000030.1, from coordinate 1,871 downwards.
GGGTAATTCTGAAATTTTTATACAGAATTTAAAAAAAGATTTAAAAAAGAAAAAAATCTCAATAATTTCCATAGAAAGTCAAAAAAGAAGGGCAAAAGTAACTGAAATTTTACTTGATAACAACATATCTTTTAAGAATTATACTACCGGCAAAAGTTTGCGCAATGGTAATGAGTATGCCGGTACAATTGATTTTTTCACCTTTAACCATGCTGTAGTAAATATGATTGACAGCAAGTTGTCCAGAGGCTACGAATCAAAATCTACTTCCCTATACGGCGAGCTTGATATATATGAGCAGCCGGAATATTGCCAGGATTCAGTGAAATCAGTAATTGAAAGGGATTATGAAGACTTCAGTCCCGGGGATTTTATTGTTCACAAGACTCACGGTATAGGCAAGTATCTTGAAATTGTTTCTGAACAGAGCAATGATAATAAAAAGGAGTATTTCCTTATAGAATATGCAAACAATGACAAACTTTATGTGCCTACATGGCAGTCTGACAGAATCCATAAATACATTGGTGACAAAAATCCAACGATTACCGCACTAAATTCAAAACAATGGGAAAATCTTAAAAAGAAAGCAAGAACCTCCGTTCACAGCCTGGCTATTGATCTATCATTATTATATGCAGAAAGGAATCTAAAGGAAGGTTTTGCATTTCCCCGGGATGATGTATGGCAGAAAGAAATGGAGGATTTGTTCCCTTTTTCTGAAACCGCAGATCAACTTAAAGCAATCGATTATGTTAAAAACACAATGCAGGATTCAAAGCCGATGGATGTATTGCTATGCGGGGATGTTGGTTTTGGGAAAACAGAAATTGCCGTAAGGGCAGCTTTCAAGGCAATTGAAAACAGCAAGCAAGTTTTAGTGCTCGTTCCCACAACAATACTTGCTGACCAGCATTACAGGACTTTTAGCGAAAGATATAAGAATTTTCCGGTTATCGTAGATGTAATCAGCAGGTTCAGGTCGAAAAAATCGCAAAATGAAATCTTAAAAAATTTTAAAGACGGCAAGATCGACATGCTTATCGGTACCCACAGGCTGCTTTCTAATGACATAAAGCCGAATGACCTGGGGCTGGTAATAGTGGATGAAGAGCAGAGGTTTGGAGTAAACAGCAAGGAGAAGATAAAACTGCTTAAAAAAGAAGTTGATGTCCTGACGCTCTCTGCAACCCCGATCCCAAGGACTTTATACATGTCACTTTCGGGAATCAGGGATATTGTTTTGATTGAAACTCATCCTGCAGGAAGGGTTCCCATTGAAACTTTTGTTGGGGAAAAAGACGATCTGGTCATCAAGATGGCGGTTGAGAGGGAAATCAAAAGGGGTGGACAGGTTTACTATGTTTTCAACCGGATAGTTGGCTTACATGAAAAAAAATATCGTCTTCAGATACTTATGCCTGATGCAAGAATCGCTGTTACTCATGGAAGAATGGAAGGCGAAGAAATTGAAAAAGTAATGCAGGACTTCTTAAACAAAAAGTACGACATGCTTCTTACAACTTCAATCATTGAATCAGGCATGGACATCAGCAATGTAAATACTCTTATTGTTGAAGACTCCCACAGGTTTGGGCTGGCCCAGCTATACCAGCTCCGTGGAAGAGTCGGCAGATCATCTGAAAAAGCCTATGCCTACTTTTTCTATCCCGACAGCATGCATTTAAATTTCCAGTCATTCCAAAGACTTAAAACGCTTACAGATTATACTGAACTTGGTTCAGGATACAAAGTAGCAATGAAGGACCTGGAAATACGAGGCGCCGGAGAACTTTTAGGCGCAAGGCAGCATGGGCATATTAACAGCGTAGGATTTGATATGTACTGCCAGATAATAAAGGAAGAAGTTG
>CAZFFH010000029.1:0-12957 GCA_964518375.1 uncultured Actinomycetota bacterium | reverse complement strand
GACGAGCTTCCGGGAGATACAGATCTTTCAGGAATTATAAGTATGAGTGAAGCACTTAAAAAATATAGATAAATCTTTAGAAAATATTAAAAATTAATTGGTAAATTGTTAAAATGAATTAAATGTAAGAATTTTTTTAATTTTTACTCTAAATTCTATCTTAACAGTTCTTTTAATCATTTTTGCTGTGCTATAATTGATTAATAATGGTAAACAACGAAAAAATTATAAAAATCCAGATTTTAAATTAATGAATCAAAAAAACCTAAAAACTTATAGCCTCCTATTATCAGGCAGAGTACAGGGGGTCGGATTCAGATATTTTGCCGAAGCCCGAGCAGCGCGGTATAATATAAAAGGTTATGTAAAAAACACTTATGACAATAAGGTAGAGATTGTTTGTCAGGGAGAGCCGGATAATTTAGGAAAATTTATACCTGAAGTTAAAAACGGCCCATCTTTTTCTCATGTAACAAATGTTGAAATGGAAGAAATTAAAGACTCTCCAATTTATGGCTCATTTGGGATAAAATGTTAATAGCAGAAAATATTATAACAATAATAATTATTAATCATGACAGATTCTAACACAAGACTGCTTGGTCTTTTTGGAAATCCTGCACGCCACAGCCTTTCTCCTAAAATACAGAATTATTTTATCAGCCAGCATAAGAAAAACAGCTCATATGTGGTTTTTGAACCAACTGAAAATAATTTAGAACAGGCATTTATTGGAACCATGAATCTGGAATTTATCGGGTTAAATGTAACAATGCCGTTTAAGGAAAAGGTTTTTAACATTGTTGATCAAACAGATAAAGTCGCATCGTTTATTAAAGCAGTAAATACCGTCAAGTTTATCCAGGATAAAGTCTCCTCTGGAAGCATTTCGATTGGTTACAACACTGATGTTCCCGGGTTTATAAAGTCGCTGGATGATGAAAAATTCCAATGGACGGGTAAAAAATGCCTGGTTATTGGCGCCGGGGGAGTAGCAAAGAGTGCAGTTTACGGACTTAGCCAAAAGAAAGCAGGCAAAATTATTGTTTATGATATTATCCCGGGTAAAGCCCTGGAACTGGTAAATATTTTTAGCAAAATTTCCAGTATTGAAGTTATTGAAAATTTAGATGAATTAAATAGCGAAATTGCAGGTATTGGTTTAATCGTAAATTGTTCTCCTGCAGGCATGAACCTGGAATCAAAAAAAGGATTAAAAAAATTGCTGCCTGTGCCTTTAAAGTGGAATTTAAAAGGTAAATTTATATTCGAGATGGTTTATAACCCTGGGGAAACAAAATTTATTCAGAAAGGCAGGAAGGAAGGAGCAATAGTTGTGGCTGGAATTGATATGCTTATAAACCAGGCAGCTCAGTCCTTTAAGATCTGGTTTGATATCTTACCTGACACAAATGAGATAAAGAAAATAATCCTCGAAACTGCTAAGTAAGCCAAAATAAAATTTTATTTTTATTTAAGACCATATTGACTATATTAGTCAAAATAGTTATATTTTATTTGGTAATAAATTAAATATAATAAGAGGTGTAAATTTGGACCCAATGCTTAAAAGATATAATGTCAGTGAAACAAAAAAATACTATTGCGATATTAATAGCAAGGTTTTAAAGGGAGTTGAAGTTATTACTTATAAATCTAAGCAAAAAGATGAAGTTTCACATATAAAGAAGGACTATATGGATTTTCTTCTGGATAAATTGAAATTTAATGTTTCAGAAGAATATGATAAAGAACTTAAGATTTTTACAATTTCTGTTTTAGAGCTAAATATGTATGGAGAAGGTAAAACCAGAGAAGAAGCAATTGTTGATCTAGTAGATAGCATTATTGAGTTTGTACAGATTTATACTGAAAAAATTGATTTGTTTTCAAAAGTTGAAAGTGTCGAAAAACAAGTTTATATGATGAAAATATTAAGAAACATATCAGATAAAAATAATCTTAAAAAAGAGTTAGGATTGTAGAATGCCTATTAGGTTTGATCAGGGTAGTATAAAGAAGCTTCTTAAGTATTTAAATATAGAGCCTTTAAAAAAAGGCAGTAAAATTTTTGGTGGAATTGGTAAAGATGGAAAGTGGAGAACTTGCAAGTTTGATTTTCACAGTGATAATAAAGCAGTTGCTACCGGAACTGCGAAGATTATCGCAAAGTCACTTGGTTTTAAAGATTTGGAAGATATGAAAAGATCTACTGGTAAACGGGTTTAAAAGTTCTATGAGCATTTAAAAATGCTATTGCGTATTTGCATAAAATGGCTATAATCTACAAAGTTTGAGTTATTTTAAGTTTTTATTACAATAAAAGGAGTTAAGTGAAATTAGGAATTTTGGGTTTGCCCAGTGTTGGAAAAAGTACATTATTTAATGTCATAACCAAAGCCGGCGTACAAACTGCCGATCATCCGTTCAGTACTATCGAACCAAATGTTGGGGTTGTTGCAGTACCTGATGCAAGGCTTGAAAAACTTTCAAAAATGTACGGTCCCAAAAAAACTACTCCGGCCAATATAGAATTTATTGATATTGCCGGTCTTGTAAGTGGCTCAGTTAGGGGTGAAGGATTAGGAAATAGATTCCTGGCATATATACGTGAAGTTGATGCTATTATTCATACTATAAGATGCTTTGAAAATGAAAATGTTATACATGTGGGCAGCAAGATTGATCCTTTGAGTGATATTGAAACTATAAATATCGAACTAATTCTTACTGATATTGAAAGCCTTGAGAAAAAAATACGGAACGTAGAAAAATTATCAAGAGGTGGTGACAGCAATATTAAAGCTGAGCTTATGATCCTGGAGCGCGTAAAAGAAAATCTTGAAAAAGATATTCCTATCAGGAACATGAAACTTAGCCGGGAAGAACAGAAAATAATCAAACCACTTTCTCTTTTAACCGCAAAACCAGTAATTTATGTAGTCAATATTTCTGAAAAAGACATCGGTAAAGATATAATGGATATGAAACTTGTTCAAAAAATTATCAGTTATGCAGGGAAAGAAGATTCTGAAGTTGTTGTTATTTGTGCAAAAATAGAGGAGGAAATAGCCCAACTAAATGATGAGGAGAAAGAAATATTCCTACACGAACTTGGGATAGGTCAATCAGGTCTTGCCAGGCTAATCGAATCTTCATATAAGCTGCTGGGCCTGATAAGCTTTTTAACGGTTGGAAGGGATGAAGTCAGGGCCTGGACGGTAAAGAAAGGAGACAAAGCTCCGAAAGCTGCTGCCAGGATACATACTGATTTTGAAAGAGGTTTTATACGTGCTGAAATTATCCCTGCTGATGTGCTGCTCGAGTTAGGTTCATATAGCAAGGCAAAAGAGAAAGGACTTGTTAAGCTTGAAGGTAAGGAATATGTAATCAATGATGGAGATATAGTTGAATTCAGGTTTAATGTATGATACCTTTTGACTATTGGAACTAATTATGTTATTATGCATATGTATAAATATGCAACATTAATTATAACATCAATTTCAAAATGGCAGTAAAAGAAATATTTTTTTATATTTTATTTTTTTTATCCGGCTTATTTACAGGAAGCTTTTTAAACCTGCTCATTTATAAAATCCCGAGAAAATTACCAATTTTTAGGCCTGTTAAAACTTGTCCTGAATGCAGCACGTCAATACCTTTTTACACAAAGGTCCCGTTAGTTACACTCGGTTTAAGGGGTGGCAGGTGCAGGTCATGCAAAAATAAAATTGTCTTTTTAAGTTATCAAAATGCTGCTGTAGAATTACTGGCTGCATCATTGTTTTGCGCAAATTATATATTTTTCGGGTTCAGATTATATGGCTTGTATTTAATCAGTGGCATAATTTTATGCAGCATATTAATTATAATATCGTTTATAGATCTGAAGTTTAAAATAATACCCAATAAAATAGTCCTGCCATTTACTTTGGTTGGACTGGCAATAAGCACAATTATTTTTGTTTTAGAAAATCCTATGAGATGGTGGCTGCCACTTGCATATTGTGCCGGGGCTTTTATTTTTATGTTAATAATTCATTTAATATATCCTAAAGGAATGGGCCTGGGGGATGTCAAGCTGAGCCTGATGCTGGGGGCATTCCTTGTAAAAAATGTAATAGTAGGATTATTCCTGGGATTTCTGATAGGTTCAATCTCGGGTTTAATCTTGATTATTTCAAAGAAAAAGAAATTAAGGCAGGAAATTCCTTTTGGGCCATTTATTTCTATAGGGAGTCTGATAGCGCTGTTTATTGGCGGGTATATATTAAAGTGGTATGTTGGCTTTATTTAAAAGGTTATTATTTTAGTTTATAATAATATTAAATTTATTTTGTAAGCTTATTAAATTTTTAATTTACTATGGACCCAATTAATATAGGACTCGATTATAGATAATAATCAGTTATATGGGTCCACTAATTAGATGCTTTTTATAATCATATTGTGAAAGGATTGGCAAATTTGAGATTTTTAACAGCAGGAGAATCTCACGGTGAAGCACTGTCGGGAATAATCAGCGAATATCCTTCGGGTATTAAAATAGACGCAGATTTTATTAACTATGAGCTTTCCAGGCGCCAGAAAGGATATGGCAGAGGCGGAAGAGTGCAAATTGAAGCCGATCAGGTAAAAATTCTTTCAGGTGTAAGGAAGAATAAAAGCACCGGTTCCCCGATATCTTTTTTAATATTTAACAAGGACTGGCAAAACTGGCGCCAAAAGCTTCGATTAGAAGAGAACCTGTTAAATCCAAGGCCGGGGCATGCCGATCTGAGCGGGTTTCTGAAATACAGGCTTGAAAGTATTAGAGATGTAATTGAACGAAGCAGTGCAAGGGAAACTGCTGCGAGAGTCTGTGTTGGGGCATTTTCCAAACTGGTTTTAAAGCATTTTGATATTGATATTTATAGTTATGTTGAACAGATTGGAAATGCAGGTTTTTGGTTAGTAAAAACAAAGGTTAAGAATAAAAAACTTGTATATACCTTAAATGCTTTATTGCAGGGCGCCGTAAATATTGTTCAAATTTTGGAACATATTGAAAAATCACCTGTCAGATGTCCGGATGAAGAAATTTCAAAGCTTATGATTGAAGAAATAGATAAAGCTAAGAACGAAGGAGATACTTTAGGTGGTAAATTTAAAGTAATAGCATCCGGACTTCCTCCAGGGCTGGGTTCATTTGACCAATGGGATAATCGTTTTGATGCAAGAGTTGCAGCAGCTATTATGAGTGTTCCATCAATTAAGGTTGTGGAGATTGGGGAGGGCTTTTTAGCTCCATTTTTCCATGGAAGTGAGTTTCACGATGAGATTTACCACGACGATATCCGTGGATTTTACAGGAAAACAAACAGAGCCGGAGGAATTGAAGGCGGTATGTCAAACGGCCAGCCCGTAATTATCACAGCTTCGGCTAAGCCTATTCCAACAACTGCAAAAGGCTTACAATCAGTAAATATAAAAACAAAGAATATAGAAAATAGCCTTAGCGAAAGATCTGATGTATGTGCCGTTCCAAGTGCAGCAGTTGTCGGGGAAGCGGTACTGGCAATAGAAATATTAAACGCTTTTCAGGATAAATTTGGTAAAGACAGCCTGGAAGAAGTTCTTGAAAACTATAATAATTTCAAAAAGTATTTAAAAGAAATATAGCAAGTTTATTTGATATGGATTATAAAAATATTTCTTTAATTGGTTTTATGGGTTCGGGTAAAACTACTGTCGGTAAGATTCTTGCTGACAGGTTAAGTTTCTTATTTATAGACCTGGACAGAGTTATTGAGCTGGCTGAGGATAAAACAATATCAGAAATCTTTAAATCCGGAGGCGAGAAATATTTCAGGGATGTTGAAAGCGAAGTCACAAAAAAAATTTACATAAATGAAAACTGTGTATTTGCCTGTGGTGGTGGTATTGTTGAACGGGAAGAAAACATGTATTTTATAAAGCAAAACAGCCTTATAGTATATCTCTATATTTCTCCCCGGCAAGCTTTTGAAAGACTAAAAGATGTAGAAGACAGGCCTCTTCTTGGCAATTCATCAGACCTGGATTTTCGGAAAGAAATCATTAACAATCTTATAAGCAAAAGGGACATATTGTATAAAAATAATTCAAATTTTAATATAAATACTGATAATAAAAGTCCTGGGTGTATAACTGAAGAAATTGTGAAGAAGCTTCAGGAATAATCGTTTACTACCGGCAAAAGGTATAAAAAGTCCAATGAAAAATTTTTGGGAATCAGATAACAGCGCTATTAAAATAATAAACGTGCAGACTATTTTAAAAAAATATCAGATAGTCATAAGATCTGGAATATTAGAAAGATTTCATAAGGTTATAAGCAGTGATTTTAAAGATATTAATAAAATCGTACTTGTATCAAATGACAGGATTTACGCTTTATATAAAGAGAAACTGCAAAAAATGCTTAAGGCTTGTAATGTAGCATTTGAAATTATAATAATTGAAGACGGTGAAAAATATAAAAGCCTGGAAAGTGCCCAACTTATATATGGTAAGCTCCTAAACCAGAATATTCACCGCAATGACTTGATTGTTGCTTTTGGAGGAGGGGTAATTGGAGATCTTGCGGGTTTTGTTGCCTCAACTTTTCACCGGGGAACAAAATTACTTCAATTTCCTACCACAATCATCGGACAGGTTGACAGCAGTATTGGAGGTAAGGTAGTAGTTAATTTCGATGAGATAAAAAATGTCATAGGGTGCTTTTACCAGCCTGATATGGTACTGATTGATCCTGACTTGCTTAAAACACTTGATGAAACTCAAATAATAAATGGACTGGCTGAAATTGTAAAATATGGGATTATTTTTAATAGAAATATTTTGAAAGTTCTGGACGAAAATATTTGCGGTCTGGCTGATGAAAGATTATCTGAGCTTGTAAAGAGCAGCTATTTTACTGATTTGATTTATGAGTGCTGCAAAATCAAGGCAAAAGTTATTGAAAAGGATGAATTTGATACCGGGCCCAGGAATTTATTGAATTTTGGCCACACTATCGGGCATGCAATTGAAAAAGTTTCAAAACTTGGAACCATAAATCATGGTATGGCAGTTGCATTGGGGATGATAGTTGCTTTAGATATTTCAGAAAATCTTAACATACTTAAAAACGGTTTTAAGGACGATTTTCTGCAGCTTTATAAGAAATTAAAACTGCCTTTTAAAATTCCTGCCAATTTAAATGTTGAAGATATAATTAGCGCTTTAAAATTTGATAAGAAGTTTACGGATTCGAAAAACAGGTTTGTGCTGCTCAGGGGAATGAATAAACCTGCAATTGTGGAAAATATTGATGAAAAATTAATTGCTGATTGTATAATTAAAAATTTAAAAAAAGGAACAATAAATGAAAAAAGTTTGCATAATAAATGGCCCGAATCTTAATCTTTTAGGAAAGCGTGAAAAAGAAATTTACGGTGATAAAAGTTTTGAAGAAGTCTTTAATCAGTTACAGGAATTTGCACAGAGTAAAAGCATGGATCTTTCTTATTTCCAGTCAAACCATGAGGGCGAAATTATAAACAAAATCCATGAATGCATGGGTGATATGGATTATATAGTTATAAATCCCGGTGCGTTTACGCATTATAGTTACAGTATTTTTGATGCGATATTTGCAGTCAAAGTTCCGACGATAGAAGTTCACATTTCAAATATCTTCAGCAGGGAAGAATGGCGAAAAAAGTCAGTAATATCTCCTGCATGCATTGGAATCATCAGTGGATTGGGCCTGGATGTCTACAGGCTGGCTCTACTTCATATATCCCAAAAGTAATAATATGGAAAAGCACTTTGAAAGTCGAATAATCAAACTAAAACAGGAGCTCGAATGTAAGAATATACCAGGTTTGGTTATCCTAAAAGATGCAAATATATATTATCTTACAGGTTTTTACAGTAAAGATTCCGGGAGTATCCTTGCTTTTGCAAGTGATGAAATCTATCTTTTGGTGCATTACATTTATTTTGAAGCAGCTAAAAAATCCGTACTGCCAAAAAATGTAAAAATCATTAAATATTACCAGGAAAAATATAAAAAACTTTCAGAAATTCTCGAAGGTTATAAGATAAAAAATATTGATGTCGAAGGTGATAATATAAGCTTCGTAGATTTTTCGGCTCTTAAAGTTATGTTAGCCAAAGCAGGAAAAAATCTGACAAGCGAGCCGGGTATTGTAGAAAATTTACGGATAGTGAAAGATGAAATAGAACTTGCAAACATCGAAAAAGCATGCAGCATATCTGATAAAGTGTTTAATCAGATTGCAGCTACAAACTCTTTAAAAATAAAATCATTTTCTGAGATAGGACTTGCTTTTGAAATGGAAAGAAAAAGTATAAAGTATGGCTCAAGCGGTAAATCCTTCAATTACGTTATTGCAAATAATAGTGCGTCATCGATTCCGCATTACGAAGCAGAAAATAAAAATATTAAAAATGGTATTTTGCTTATGGATTTTGGCTGCATATACAATCACTATTGCTCTGATATAACTCGAACGGTCTTTATTGGAAATTTTAAAAACAGCAACAAAATACGCCAGATTTATGATATAGTTTCACAGGCTCAATCCAGAGCTGTCCAGTCTTGCAAGGCAGGTGCAAGTACTCAAGAAATTGATGGAATTGCAAGGAAGTATATTGAAAGCAAAGGTTATGGGGACAATTTTGGACATGGATTAGGTCATGGAGTTGGGCTTGAAATACATGAAAGTCCCAGAGTTTCTTACAGAGATGATATAATCTTGAAGGAAAACATGGTTATAACAATTGAGCCTGGAATTTATATAGAGAATTTTGGCGGTGTCAGGATTGAAGACATGGTAGTAATCAAGAAAAATGACTGCCGGAATTTATATAAATCCAGCAAACTATATACAGTCATCAAGTAGCGGAGGATTCTGATGATAACAACTAATGATTTAAAAAATGGAATGACTTTAAATTACGAAGACGCTCTTTATGAAGTTTTATATTTCCAGCATGTTAAGCCGGGTAAAGGCGGGGCATTTGTAAGGACCAAGCTCAGGAATCTCTATACCGGTGCAAATATTGAAAAAGCATTCAGGGCCGGTGAAAAAGTTGAGCAGGCAATCCTTGAGACAAAGAAAATGCAGTTTTTATACAAAGACGACCACTTCAACTTCATGGACACCGGGACATTTGAGCAGATTCCTATAAGTGAGGAGCATATCAGAGAAAATGAAAAATTCCTGCTTGAGAATATGGAAGTGACAATAAAATTTTATAAAGGAAATCCTATTTCAATAGAGCTTCCAATCGCAATAGAATCAAAAATCATTGAAACAGAACCAGGCGCTAAAGGGGACACAGTAAACCAGAGCTTTAAGCCGGCAGTCATAGAAACAGGCGCTAAGATACAGGTTCCAATTTTCATTAACGAAGGTGATATAATCAAGATAGACACCCGCACAGGAGAATATATAACAAGAGTGAGTAAATAAATGGTAAAAGTTACCCGAAGGAAAAGCAGGGAAGCAGCAGTGGTATTGTTATACCAGAGCGATCTGCTGGGAAAAGATTCTGAAGAAGTTTTAAAAAATGAAATAGATTTTGGAAAGAAAATAGATGAATTTGCATTAGAACTTGTAATGGGTGTAAATAAAAACAGAAAAGCAATTGACAGAGAAATAGTAGGTGTAGTCCAAAATTGGACAATTGAACGAATAGCAATCATAGATAGAAATATCCTGAGAGTTGCTATTTACGAAATGCTTTTCGAAAAAGATATCCCTTTAAAAGTTTCAGTAGATGAAGCAATAGAAATAGCAAAAACACTTGGCCAAAAAGACGATACTCCTAAATTCATTAATGGAATACTTGGAAAAATTTTAACAAATATCGGAGGAGAACTAATCTAATTTTTAAAAATTGCCATGAAAAAATACTTATATCCTGATTTTTTAGTAAAAATAATTAATGAAAAACTTAACATATATATTAAGGATTATAAAACATCTCCGGAAATTTTAAGAAAGGCCATTTCATATAGCCTAAAAAATGGCGGTAAAAGGTTCAGGCCTGTTTTATGCCTGGCTGTTGCAGGTAGCCTTGGATGCAGCTATGAAGACGTTGTACCAACCGCTTGTGCCATAGAATTAATTCATACATACTCGCTTATTCATGATGATCTTCCTTCCATAGACAATGATGATTTAAGAAGGGGAGAACCTACATGTCATAAGATTTTTGGTGAGGACATTGCAATACTGACCGGGGATGCTTTATTTGCCGAAGCTTTCAATATTATCCTGAAATATCAACAATCAGGAAGCGAAAAGAAAATAGAAGTGCTAACTGAACTCGGCCAGGCTTCCGGTGCACTAGGCATGGTAGCAGGGCAAACTGTGGATGTTTTTTATACAGGTAAAGAAATAAGCAGGCAGAAACTTATGTACATGCACAAAAATAAAACCGGAAAACTAATAATAGCTGCTGTCAGATGCGGAGCAATTTTATGTAATGCAAGTCAGGATCATATGAATAAATTCACTCGTTATGCGGAAAATATTGGCATGGCTTTTCAGATAACTGACGATATCCTTGATGTGGTTTCTTCAAGTGAAGATATTGGAAAAACAGCAGGAAAAGATTCATTGCAGAATAAAAATACTTTTCCAAGCATGTTTGGTATAGAAAAATCCGCCAGAATTGCTGAAAAAAAAGTAAGTGAAGCCATAGATATTGTTAAAAGTATGGAAATTAACAGTGAATGGCTAATAAAAATTGCCAATTTTTTACTTTTAAGAAAGAGTTAAATAATTGAATGTATCCAAAAAAACGCAGGAAAAACTTGCAGATGTGCTGGTTGAAAGAAATCTTACCTCGACTCTCAAAGAAGCTAAAGCAATAATTCTTGCCGGTAAAGTTCTTGTAGATGGTAAAAAGGTTGATAAAGCAGGAACACGTGTTGCAGCAAGCGCTTCAGTAGAAATTATTGAAGATATGCCTTATGTTTCAAGGGGAGGCGTCAAACTGGAAAAAGTTTTTTTAGACTTTGGATTAAATGCTCGGGGCAAAAAAGCAATAGATGTAGGCTCTTCAACCGGTGGTTTTACAGATTTTCTCCTGAAATCAGGCGCCGATAAAGTCCTGGCAATTGATGTAGGTTACGGTCAGCTCGCCTGGAATTTAAGGCAATCACCAAAAGTAATTGTTATGGAAAGGACAAACATCCGGAATATTTCAACCCAAAAAATTCCTTTTCTTTCAGATCTTACAGTGGTTGATGTTTCATTTATATCAATAAAAACAATATTTAAGAACCTGCTTGATATAACTGCCGGTGGTGGGGAAATACTTATTCTTATAAAACCGCAGTTTGAGCTTGCAAGAGAAGATGTCCAAAAAGGTGGGGTGATTAGAAGCAAAGAACTTCATCAAAAAACTCTTCAGGAGGTAATAGAGGCAGTAAGCAATTACGGTGTTGAGATAAAAAATATTACTTTTTCAAAACTGCAAGGTGCAAAAGGAAATATTGAATTCTGGCTCTATGTCAAGAAAAAAATTAAAAAAAATAAAATAACCGAAATAAATAATAAAAAAACTGAGCCAAACTATGATAAAATAATTACTGATATTGTTGAAGAAGCACATAAATATTTTAAATGAAAAGAATAGGCCTTATTTCTAACAACAAAACCCGCAGAGCTTTAAGAATTGCAAATGAGCTTTATGATTATTTGTCTGCAAAAAAAATAGAAGTTGCATTGCTTAAAGACGAGACAATGCCTGTCAAATTTGACTTGCCTTCGCTTTCTCCAAAAGAGTTTGAGTCCGCAATAGAATGCCTGATCTCGTTAGGCGGTGACGGAACTTTCCTGCGGGCCGCGCGTTACTGCTTTAAAAGAGGAATACCGCTTTTGGGTATCAATGTCGGCAATCTGGGATTTCTTGCCGAAGTCAATTTAGATGTTTTTAAAAATGCAATTGATAAACTACTGGCCGGTAATTATAAAATTGAAGAAAGGATGCTCCTTGAGCTGGAATTGTACAGGGATGGAAAGATAATAAAAGACAAGGATTCGGTATTTATTGCTTTAAACGAATTTACTATAAACCGAAACTTGATGTCAAAGATAATAGATCTTGAAATTTTAATAAACGATTTTAAGTTTATCAATTTCAGGGCAGATGGCTTAATCATCGCTACCCCGACAGGTTCAACTGCATATTCTTTATCTGCAGGCGGCCCAATTGTAGAACCAAATAATCAGGTAATAATATTAACTCCACTATGTGCACACAATCTTTTTACCAGAAGCATGATTTTGAATACTGAAAATAAAATAAAAATTCAAATTAAAACTAAAAATGATAATGACTGCTTAAGTATCGATGGAATAAAACAAAAAATAAACATAAAATCAGGCGATATTCTTAAAATAAAGAAATCAAAATTAAAATTAAATCTTGTTACTTTTAATAACAATGCTTTCTTTAAAAATTTTAAAGAAAAACTACTGAAATAATTGCTCCAAAAAAATATTTATTTTGATTTATGTTAAAAGAACTACAGGTTAGAAATTTTGCGGTGATAGACGATGTTACTGTTAAATTTGGGAACGGCCTCAATATTCTAACCGGTGAAACCGGGGCAGGCAAGACGCTGATAATAGAAGCAATTAACCTGCTTATCGGTGAAAGGGCAGATAGTGATCTTATCAGGGAAAATGAAGAAAAACTGATTGTCCAGGGTTATTTTGATTTCAGTAAAAATGAAAAAGTGCTAAATTTTTTAAAAGATGAAAATATTCTTTATGAAAATGATTCTGCCGACGATATCGTAATTAGCAGGGAAGTTAACAAGCTTGGTAAAAACAGGGCGTTTATAAATGGCATATTTACACAGGTAAGCACTTTAAAAAACCTTGGAAAAAACTTTCTTGACCT
>CAZFFH010000028.1:0-13418 GCA_964518375.1 uncultured Actinomycetota bacterium | reverse complement strand
GCATTGCGGCGTTAATAATCGGCATAATTGAATTTAAAAAAATCGGTGCCGGCACATCCAGCCCGAAGGGTAGAGGAATGGCACTTGCCGGAATCATTCTTGGCTCAGTTGCAATATTTGCGGCAATCATATACGTAATAGTAATATCAGTTACAGCTGCAAGCTTCTTTACCTGGATGCCTTCCTGGACGCAAATGATGCAAAACTCAAGTTATTAATTATAAGTTGGTCCAACTATAAACTGGTTTATTTTTAGTTTTAAAAATTGCTTTTTATTGAACACAATTATAATTGAAAAAATTATTGATTTTGTAAGGTTTGTTGGCAGTGGCGCTTGTCACCAGAACCCGCAATTAAGTTTCTTCGATGGGAGCCTATATATGCCTGTGTGCTCAAGGTGCACAGGCATATATATTGGATTTATCTTTTCTATTATTGTTATCCTGGTACTGGAAAGAAAAGTTAAAACTTCCATTCCTTCTTTTAAAATAATAACAGCGCTGATTATTTTTGCATTTTTCATGGGGCTTGATTCAATCCTTGCTGCTTTGAGAATTATTGAACCCAATAATTATGCAAGGTTAATAACCGGGTATCTCGTTGGGTGGTTTATTGCAATCCTGCTTCTGCCTTTAAAAAATAGTGTAATGTGGAAAACAGGAATTGAAAAACAATACCTTGATAATAAGCTAAGATTCATTTTGTGGGTTGTTGCAGGAATTGCAATAATTCTTTTATTTTATTTCACCTTTAAAAAGATGTTGTTTGTTTGGGGTCTTTTGTCTTTGGCAGGAGAAATATTGCTGATAGCCTATTTGCTTCTAATTCTTATTTTTGCCCTATCACGAAGGATTAAAAACACTGTAACAACTCTGGGCAGATACTTGCTCTTTTTAATGGCTGCTATTTTTATTTCTTCCGGATTTTTGGCACTATCAGCATTTTTAAAAACTATCATAAGCTAAAGCGAAAACCATATTTTATACGTCTATACTTCTACTTCCTTAAGGAACTAAAAACACATTGCTCTTCGAGAACGTTAAGCCAAGGCTGCTTGACTAAACATTTAACACCACCATTACTGACTTTAATGTTAAAATTATATAGAATAAGTCTAGTAATTGAAAAACACTGTTGCAGATAGTTTTAAGTTTAGAGTTTGCAGGGGGCAATATTATGAAAAGAGTATTATACCTGGATTGTTTTTCCGGCATAAGCGGCGATATGATGCTTGGTGCGCTCATTGATCTTGGGGTGGATTTGCAATATATAAAAAATGAATTAAAGAATCTGGATATAGGTGGTTATGAGCTAAAATCGTCAAAAGTTAAGATAAATGCAATTTATGCAACCAGGTTCCAGGTCAATGTAAAAAAAGATCAGCCTTCCAGAAGCTATAAAGATATAAAGAACTTAATTGGCTCAAGCAGGTTGGCTCCGACCACAAAAGAGCTGGCTTTAAAAATTTTTGATAAAATTGCTGGAGCCGAATCTAAGGTGCATAACCAAAAAATTGAAGATGTGCATTTTCACGAAATAGGTGCACTAGATTCCATAATTGATATAACCGCCACGGCAGCAGCATTGGGTAGTCTTAAACTGAACCTGATTTATGCCAGAGAAGTCCCCTTGGGCAGCGGTATAGCCTCAACGATGCATGGCAAAATCCCGGTTCCTGCTCCTGCCACTGTTGAGATTTTAAAGGGGGTCCCTTCTTATGGTGGAAATTTTGATTTTGAAGTAACAACACCAACCGGTGCGGCAATTATAAGCACGGTTTGCAATAGATTTGGGAAAATGCCGCTAATGTGTATTGAAAAAATAGGTATGGGTGCCGGGACCAGGCAATGTGGTGCCCATAACGCACAACATGATGTTATGCAGAGCACACAGCATGGCGTTAATCACAGCAGCGTTCAACAAGATGCTAATCAGGGCGACAACTCTCATCATAGTACTGTGCACAATGATGCACGGGACGCCGGCCAGGGCAACGAGCTGCCAAATATATTAAGGCTTATTCTGGGTACGCAAGACGAAGAAACCTCAAGTGAGCAAAATTCTGAAAGCAAACTTACATTGTTGTCCACGAATATAGATGACTGTACGCCCGAAGTTCTTGCATATCTTATCGAAAAGCTTCTGGAAAGCAAGGCACACGATGCTTGGATTGAGCCCATTTATATGAAGAAAAACCGTCCTGCTTTTAAAGTCTGCGCACTTTGCAATTACGATAAGGCTGGCAGCATCGCTGAAGTATTTTTTTCAGAAACATCCACCCTTGGGATAAGAATGCAGCAAACAGGAAGGATTACTTTAGAGAGAGGGATCAAAACAGTCAAGCTTCCTTATGGAGAGGTTAAACTCAAGGTAGGTATTTTGAAAGGAAAAGAAATTACATTTTCTCCAGAGTTTGAATCCTGCGCGGCAGTTGCAAGGAAACTTAAAAAACCCCTCAAGGAAGTCTATCAGGATGCCGTGTTTTTCTATCGATCAGGTAATATTTAAGTATTTCCTGGAATACCGCAACAGTTGGCACAGCAACAAGCAAACCTATAATTCCAAATATCGCACCCCCTGCAATAAGTGAAAAGATAAGAATCCCCGGATGAATTCCGACCTGGTATTTCATAATATTTGGGGAAATGACATAATTGTCAATCTGCTGAACTGCAACAAATAACAGTATTACCAGCACAGCTTTGAGAGGTGAGATAAAAAGCGCCGTTAATGCTGCAGGTATGGCTCCAATAACGGGACCCAAAAATGGAATAAGATTAAACACGCCGGCCATAAATCCCAGTAAAACAGGGAAGTCAACTTTTAGAATAAGCAGAACAACAGTACAAAGGGTGCCAACTATAATTGAAACTAAAATCTGGCCTCTTATGTATCTTCCACCAACGCTATTGACTTTATCAATTATGGTGGAAGCCTGACCCTTAAACCTTATCGGCATTACTTTTATGAATATTTCTCTCAACTTATGAGTGTCTTTAAGAACATAAATACCAAGCAACGGTCCAATGATAAAAGTAATTACTATATTGATTATTGATCCTATAAAGGAAGTTGCGCTTTGGAAAAAGTTAAAATTCTTCAGGCTGTTGACAATGTACTGCGTTATTTCATTTGTATCTTTCGGTATTATTTCTTTACCGATCATATTTTCAATATTTGCCATAATAATACTTTTTTCCAGGAAATCATTAATTATATTTGTAAGGTTACTGATATAAATAGGAAGCTTTCCTATAAATATCCTAAACTGCTCTGCCACAGCAGGCACCATAAAGAAGAATATGGTGAAAATAATACCGGTAAAAATTACATATGTTATCGTCACCGCAAAAACTTTTTTCATTTTTTTCTGCAGTAAAACTACAAGAGGGGTCAGCAGGTAGGCAATACCGACAGCGATTATTAAGGGGATTATAGCAATTTTTACCAGGTAAATTATATAGAAAAATAGTGCGACTAAGATTAGAAGTCCTATTACGGACCAGCAAAAAATTCCAATATTTTTTACAGCGTCATAATTTTTTATAGGCTTTTTAATTCTCATAAATCATCAAAATGTATTTTTTTAAATTATATATATATTTTTGATATATAACAATAATTTGCCAATTCAATTGCGATTGAAGTACTACTGTAATTATGATAAAGTTTTAAATCAAAAACATATAAGTGACTTTTTAAAATATTAAAACAACAGGGTAAAAATGCCGGAAGAATCTATTAATATATTTATCAGCAATATTTATTCAATTGCAATCTTTGTGGCAGTTGCGTTTTTTATATTCATTGTTTTATTTCTCGCGTCCCGATTCTTTATTTACACAAGGAAGAAGAATGAATTATTTCATAAATCGGAGCAGGCAGATCATCAGGCGCCAAAAAGTTCAACTGCCGGGAAATATAGCGGTTTTCATCTTAATAAGGATATTTATCTTGCTAAAAATCTTTTTGTCTTTGGCATAGTATTTATTCTGGTTATATTTTTCATTTTGCTGCTCTTGCTTACACTTAATTTTACTGCAAATTTCCAGCTAGGCAGCGGCTTGTTTTTAATAATTGGAATAGTTTTCGCAGTAATATTTACAGTAGTTTATTTTGTAAAATCTAAATTTATTACCAAATAGGATTATAGTTAATGCGATCATTAGTAAAAAATAATCTTAATTTGCTTGTTGCAGGGTTTGGTTGCTGTAAGCAAGAGATTTATGCAACCAATGGGCCCCTTTATGATATTGCAAGATTTGGCATAAATTTTGTCAGCACCCCGGAAGACGCGGATGTTCTTGTAATTCAAGGTTTTTACAACAAGTTGGGAGAGGAAAGGCTGCTCGAGTATTATAAAAACATGAGAGATCCAAAATGGGTTATTGCAGCAGGCAAATGCGTAGTTGACAGCAGCCTGTTGTGCAGCGAATATAAAATTCTCGAAAGTCTGGAAAGCAAAATCAAAATAGATATTTATATACCCGGCTGCCCGCCACGGCCGGAGACATTTATTTATGCGATGTTAAGGCTATTAGACATTCAATAGATTTATTAACTTAATTTTTTAATTTTTAACTAAACGGTAGAAAAATGGCAAAAGAACTATATGATGGAATATATTCATCACACAAGCTTGTATTTATTGAAAGGGTAGAAAAAAACCTTGAATTTTACTTAAAAAATAAAATGGTACAATCAAAAAGGCTTGGACAAGAGATACTTTGTATTGTCAGCAAGGAAAATCTGCAGGACGTTTTAAGAGAATTGAGGGATAATCCTGAATTTAATGTCCAGATACTGAACAATATCAGCAAGTATCAGAGCAGAGGCGCCACTCATGTGCTTATTAACATGTCTTCGGTAATAAATAGCTTTTCCCTGCTTCTAAAGATAGAACTATCCGGCAGTCCGGGCCCATCGCTTAACCGTGAATATATTGAAATTATAAATATTGTAAAAATTTATTTTGAATCTGCAATATTTTACAAGGAAAGACCGGCACTTGAATCGAAATATTCAGATGTTACCATGTTCAGTCCATTTATTGATGGATTTGACTTTCTTGACATATACCTGTTGACAAATGATGACACTATTGAAAAAGCTTATATAGATACAAATATTGCAAGAGTTGTTTCTGAAGATTTTTATATAAATGCAGATATTGAAAAATTGCTTTCTTACGTAAGCAGGTTTGATTATACTGCAGGGATTTTTCCAGAATTATGTTTTTGTATTGCCCTGGAAGAATTGATGCAGATAAAAGTTCAAAAAAGAGTGCAGAGCATAAGGATGATAGTAAGTGAACTTTTCAGGATTTCAAACCACCTGCATTTTATAGCAAACATATGTAAGATTATGGGAAACGATACTGTTTATAATTTAGCCTTACTTGAAAGGGAGAGAGTTTTTAGAGTTATAGAGCTAGTTACCGGATCAAGAATAAATCCAAACTTTGTAAGAATTGGAGGAATCCGCAAAGATTTAAATGAAGAAAAGCTGAAGAATATAAAAGAAAGCCTTCCCACTTTAACCCTAAAAATTTCCAGGATAGAAACCATGCTTCTTGATAATTCAATAATTACCGGCAGGCTTAGAAACATTGGCATTACTGACAGAAATACAGCACTTGAATATGGGGTTACCGGACCAAACCTGCGGTCGTTGGGAATAAGATATGACCTCAGGAAAAACAGAAACCTTATGCTTTATAAAGACATATCTTTTCTTGTTCCACTCGGCAAGTATGGCGATTGCCTGGACAGGGTTGAGGTAAGATTCGGAGAAATCTATCAATCAATAAAAATTGTTGAACAAATAGCCTATGAGTTGCCCCAGGAGCATATTAAAAAACTTATAAACCTTTCAGAGCTTGAATTTCCATTTTCGTCTATGATTTCAAGCATAGAATGTCCACACGGTGTTTTTAAAATTTATTTAGAGGTAAATAAAAACACCATTTCAAATATGATACTAATGGGCCCTTCAAGAAACAGCCTTTTCCTTGCCGAAAAAATTCTTGAGGGAAACAGGCTCGAAGATGTTGAGGTTGTTCTAGGAAGCCT
Organism: uncultured Actinomycetota bacterium; assembly: GCA_964518375.1. Classification (GTDB taxonomy): domain Bacteria; phylum Actinomycetota; class Humimicrobiia; order Humimicrobiales; family Humimicrobiaceae; genus JAHILC01. Next base: position 7,347 of record CAZFFH010000028.1, on the reverse strand, counting down.
TGATTTAAGTTGTGGTGAAATAGTAAGGTTTTAAAAATTAGAAACTGATTTATTCTGGTTTGATTATGGTAATAATATTAAAAAAGGTAATTTACATCATTTTAATTTTTGGAGCAAATCTTTATCTTGCTTCATTTCTTACGGGTAAGCTAAATGCAAAGATGGATCTGGCAAGAGGATATGTTGCTACAAAAGCGAGTGGACTTAGCTATCCCGTTATAAGAATTTTTAGATTTTTATCCAAGGATCATAAGGTTAATTTCTGGGAATTTTTAATATTCTTTTTTTCATTTGCAATTTGGGCCGTCATCCCTTTATCTTCAAATTTGATTATTGTTGATCTTGACTATAATTTACTTGCAGGTTTTTTATTTTACGTAATAATTATTTTTTTAAATCTGGCAAACGCTTCCCGAACAGAACATAATTACATTTACAGCAATATTGCCAAAAAAACCGTACAGATATTGGCATTTTTTGTTCCTGTTCTTTTCTGTTCTGCAAGCATAGTGCTGGTTAACAGGGCCTTGAGCCTGGGTGAAATTGTAAATTTTCAGTACCAGTACTGGAATGTTATTTACCAGCCCTTAGGCTTCATAGCGGTATTTGCATCAATCTTACTTCACTTCAAGCTTCTTGGGATTAATTCAAAGAATCCCATCCTTTACTCTGAAAACATTGATAAGGAAGTGCTTGGTTTCGGAAGGCTGATTACCAGAATTTCAAATTATACAATTTTATTTTTTCTTATAGTAATTCTAAATATTTTTTACCTTGGAGGCTGGCAGCAGTTATTTTTTATAAATGGGGAAATAATGTTTGCCTTAAAGTTCTATATAGTTTTTGTGATTTTAATATTGCTGGATAAGGCAACCCCCAGGTTGAGCAGCTATGATTATCTAGTCAGTATAAATGGAAGATTCCTGCTGCCTATGTCAGCGGTTAATTTTTTAATAACATTGGTATTTTTTATGTTGAGAAATATATATAATCTAGTTTAAAACTAAAATTTTAAAATTATGAGACCTGTAATCAGAGATTTTTTTATAGAATTTGGGAACATCTTCAGGAAACCAAGAACAGTTGTATACCCAAAGGAAAGGATAATTATTCCGGAGGGAAGCAGAGGCATTCCGAGACTGAAGCTTGACCTGGACACTCTTGAAATAATCTGCAACGGCTGTGGAACATGTGAAAGCATATGTCCTGAGCATTGTATCCAAATAAAAAAAGAAACTGATGAAAATGGCAGGGAATATCCGGATGAATTTTTCCTTGATCTGAGCAGATGCATTTTTTGCGGCAATTGTGTTGAATTCTGCACCGTAAATGCTATAGAGATGACTTACCGGCACCAAATGGCCGAAAGCGACAGGGAGACACTCAGGCTTGAAAAAATGGATTTGATAAAACAGGCAGATTATACAATCAGGGATTTTTGGTTGAAATAGTTATGTTATTTTAAAAATATGAACGGAAAATTAACCTTAGAAATTATTAATTATTCTGTATTGGCGCTGATTTTTTTATTTGGCTTGATTTCATTAGTTTTAACAAACCAGATGAAAAAACTCATATTTTTGTTTTTGACTTTTCTGGCCTTCGGAATTTTATGTTTTCTTTTTTTAACCGGTGCGACGTTCATGCTAATTGCAATTATTGTCATTTTTTTCAATATCCTTCTTTTCATGTACGTGCAGGATATCGAACACTTTAGCAAAAGAGGTTATTTTATAAGTGAATCAGAGCTGCCGGTTGGAAAAGTTGGGCGGGAAAAAAACTGGAAACGGATCACAAATCTTATACTTTCAATTCTATCCTGTGCAGGCATAGGTTATATTTTTTTTAAGTATTCTTTAAATTTTTTTAAAAGTTACAAGCGGACCGGGAATTACACATCATCAAGGATTGCCGAAATTGCAGCAAATATTGGCTCAAATTACTGGCCAACTTTACTTTTAACACTATCAATTCTTATTGTAAGCGTAATATGGTTTATCAGCATACTTAAAAACGGTGACGGGAACGGTATCGGGAGCAACGGCAGGAGGGATGGCAGTTGAATTTACAATTAATAACCTATTTCAGTTTTTTAATATTATTATCAGGTTTATTTGGAGTATCATTTTATAAAAGCTTTTTATCGATATTAATATCTTTTCAGCTGATAATTGTTTCAGCTCTTATAAATTTTTTCAGTTTTTCACTTTTTCTTTATAACGAATCTGTATGGGATAAAACTTTTACACTTCTTGGCATCATTTCTGTTTATTTGCTGATGTTTTCAATCGTGTATTACAATTTTGCTACCGGGGGGAAGATAAGAGACAAAGCGCCATTCGAGCCCTGGGATGATTACCCGTTATTTAAATTAGACAAGTCAGACTGGTGGGGAGAAGATACTCTTGGAAATAATTAATAATATTTTAGCAAGTATTAACCAGCTCTATAGTATAGTTATATTATTTGGAGCATTATTTATTTCGCTCTTCTTCGGACTTTCAAAAAGAAAGGAGTTGAAAATATTTATAATTATCATAACTGCCCTTTCATTGATAGCCGCTTTTGTAGCAAATATTTACAATTTTATATCAAGTGGTACATTTTCAAGCTTCCTGTTTAATTTGGAGACTCAGCAGGTAATTGAGATATGCGTAGTTTTATTTATTGCGTTAAACATTTTAATTTTCATATCCTTCAATAATATAAATAAAAGCCAGTTTATAAAAATTATCATAATATTTTTATTTTCCGTTTGCAGTTTAGTAATGTTGTCACTATCCAGCAATTTTATTATGATTTTTGTAAGTTTTACAGGTCTTACAATAGGCATTTTTCAGCTCCTGGCAGTTTTAAATAATATTGACCTTAGAAGTTATTTGGTGAGGTTCTTTCTTATATCAACTCTTGCCGTAATTGTTTTACTGGCCGGTTTCTCAGTTTTTTATGGCTCCACTGATTTTAAAAATTTCAATCAAATTTTTGAATCTAAAAACTTAATGGCAAGCCCACTGATTGCTATTGGAATTATATTGTTCAGCGCAGGCATATATCTTTATTTATTCATTTTCCCATTCCAGGGCTCTTATTTGAAGATAATTAGAAGATGCGAACAATCATCCATGCTGGTAATCTGGTTCTTGTATTTTCCGGCTGGTATTTTTCTATTTATGAAGATTAATAAAATTTTATTTTATTTTATTGAAAAAAACAGTTTTTATCTGACAGCAGTATTTATTTTTATTGCATTTATCTGCCTTTTATGCGGAAATCTCGGTGCAATAAAAACAAAAAGCATAAGACGAATACTATCTTTTATTTTCCTTTCATTTTTAGGGGTTTCAATACTATCTTACGCAATGGTTGGCTCCGGACTTGCAAGCAAAGATAGGGTCGAATGGTTTTTTATGGCAAATATTGTTTTACTTGTGCTGAGCTATTTCCCGATTTATGGTGTAATTACCACTATTGAAAAAAGTAAAAAAACAAGTTCTTTGGATAACGATTCATTGGAAAATCTAAAGGGTTTTGCCCGGGTCAACAAATATATTGGCGTAAATTTTATTATCATCCTGTTGTCTTTTCTGGGACTGGCAGGAACCGCGGGTTTTATAAACAGGTATTTTTATATAGCGCCATTTTTTAAACTAATTATTTTTCAGCCAGAAAAAACAGCAGTTACCAGTAATACGGTTTTTAGTATTTTAATAACTGCAGCAGCCATAATTGCGTTTATCTTTTTGGCGGTTAATATTTTAAGATTAATAATTGTAGTACTGGCTAAACCAAAAACAGCCAGTGATATGGGAGCAGGTTTATTTGAAAATAAAATTGATGGCAACATACAGTTTGCAAAATTTTATTATATTTATATTACAGCTTTTAGTTTAATTATCATTGCTGCCGGTGTGATAGGTCTTCTTGAGATACTGAATATTAATTTGGGACTTGTACCTTTCAGGATAACAGGTTTTTAATTTCTCCTGTTTCATATCTTATAATCTATTATCGCAAACTGGAATTATTTATGGATTATCAGGCCAGAAAATTTACATTAAAACATTTTATAATAATTATTATCATACTTATAATAATACTAGGTATAACAATTAGTATCAGCCAGTTTACCTTTAAAAGGCAGTACCGGCCTCCCACGGTCCTTTCACTAATATTGCCAAGATTCAGGATGGTGGATTTAGATAAAGCAGGATTTACCGGCGACAAAGACGGGGATGGCATAAATGACCAGAAAGACATTCTCCTGGGTGCCAAAAAACAGCTAGAGGTTCCTGCAAAAAATATTTTTAGCGAAGGATTAAATGAACCGAATTATTACAAAGGAGGAGATCCGCCTCTGGAATTTGCTTTATGTACAGATATAGTCGCCAGGGCATTTAAGGAAGCAGGTTTCGACATAAGCAGTCTTGTAAACGAAGACATAACCAATAACTTTGACCAGTACCCATTAAGGCAAATATGGGGGCAGAGAGTTCCTGATTCCAATATTGACTATAGAAGAATCCAGAATCTGGAGGTTTTTTTCAAAAGGAATTCACAGGTTTTACTAATAAATTTTGACCCTGTAGATTATGATAACCTTAATTCCTGGCTGCCGGGAGATATCATTTTTTTTGATATGGACAAGGATGGATATTCTGATAATGTTGGAATTCTATCAGATAAAACTACGCGAAAGGGTATATTGAAGGTGATTTACAATTATATTGACCCGGGTTATACGATAGAGAAAGACATACTTGAGATCTCTAAGATTACCGGCCACTTCAGGTGGGGCGTACTTTAAAATGTTAAATAAAAAAAATAGTCTTTACAATTTAAAAAAATGGCTGTTTAAAACAATTATCCTGTTGGTGGCAGTTATAATCACCATAACAATTTTTATCTTTTCCTCACCAAAAATAATTGACGCTATTACCCTGGAAGAACTAAGCAATGAAATTTCGCAGCTAAGCAGTGAAGAAGAGGGCCTTATCGAGGAGATAATAGCAACAGAATCATTGATTGAGATAAAGAAAAACCAGATTGAAGAATTGAGTGTAACGATCAAAAAAATAGAGAATGAGCTCGAAGTACTGGATGTCGAAAGAAAAGATCTTGAAAAGAAGCTTTCGACAAAAAAAGATGAATTAAAAAGCCGGGTTATTTATACATATAAATATGGTAACGATAATGTAGTTAAAATGATGGTAAGCGCCAGGGATATCAACGAATTCATAACAAGCTTGTATATATTAAAAAATATAATGAAAAGAGATGCTGAGCTTATTACTGAGATAAGACTGGACAAGGAAGTTTATGACAGGGTTTTGAGAAAATCAGAAGAAAAGAAAAGGCAGCTCGAAGCAACACAAAAAAATCAGCAGGACGAACAGGGGAAACTTGAGGTAGCTCTTCAAAAAGGCAACACATTGCTTGAAAAAGTAAAGGGGGAGAGATCAAGTGTCCAGAAAACACTTGCAGACGTAAGGGCCAGAATTGCAGAAATACAGCCACAGGGAGTTATCCTGGCCGGGGAATGGAAAGTTGTTGCAACTGCTTATTATGCCGGTGGCGGTGGCTTAAACGGAAATGGGACAACAGCAACCGGATTAAGAGCCAGAAAGGGGCTGGTGGCAGTTGATCCGAGAGTTATTCCGCTTGGAACAAAACTATTTATCGAAGGTTATGGAGAGGCTCTGGCAGCCGACACAGGGGGCTGGATAAAAGGTGACAGGATAGACCTTTGTTTTGATTCTCTTGATGAATGCTACAGATATGGAAGAAGAAAGATATATGTTTACCTGGTTGAAGATTAGTTAAATAATTGAAAGCAACTTTGCTAAAGCCTTGAAATCTTCTTGGAATTTTTCCTCAGAGATTAAGCCGATTCTTACATCTTCGGGACTGAAAAACGGGACGAGCTTAAACGAAGGATTTTCAAATATTCTCATATGCAACTTGCTTATATCTTTATAGTCTTTTTCTATTGAAAAGAAATTCCTGAGAATTATATTTGATATATCAAGACCTAGAGAAATAATAATATGTGGGGTTATTATAGAAATTTCTTCGGTTAAATAATTAATACAATTGTTTATGTGCTTGGCTGTTGGTTTTGATAGTTTTACTTGAGATTGGCCCTCTTTTTTTATTGTTTTTCTTGGGGTACACTTGACCAGGTAGGTAATATAAGTATCTATATCAAGGGATAGTTTTGCTTCTTTTAAAATTTTCCTGATTAACTTTCCTGAATCATTATTCTCGTATGGTATCCCGGACTGCTCTGAACCTTTTTCATTCGGGGAACCGCCGACAAGCATTACTTTTGAATTTGGACCACCAATTCCCGGCACAGGCTGCTTCCTTGTCTTAACAAGGTCAAGGCATTTCTTGCAATTTATAATTTCTTCCTTGAGTTTATTTAAACTTTTTTTAGAACTTATTGGCATTACATAGAGTATACATTAATAATATATTAGAGTAAATAAAACTTTTAAAAAATCTTTTTTCCTTATTGTAAATATCTTGTTATCTAAGGTATAATCACGCTTATTAATAAGTGGTTAACAAAGAAGTGGTTAACAAAATAAGGAAAGGAGAAGCTATGGCAAAATACCAGGATTTGGCTGACGCAATTATCACCGGTGATAATGTCAAGAGTAAAGAAATCACACAGAAATTGGTAGATAGTGGTGTTAGCTCATCAGACATCCTAAATGAGGGTCTGGTACCAGGTATGGAAGTTGTTGGCAGGCAGTTCAAAGCCAATGAAATGTACATACCGGAGGTACTGATAGCAGCTAGAGCTATGCATGCTGCTATGGATATCATCAAGCCAATGCTGTCTAAATCAGGCGCAAAAATGAAGGGTACCGTTATTATAGGAACTGTTCAGGGGGACCTTCATGACATTGGCAAAAATCTTGTTGGAATGATGCTCGAAGGCGGAGGGTTTTCTGTAATTGATGTGGGTGTTGACGTTTCTGCAGAAAAATATGTTGAAGAGGCTAAAAAGTCAGGCGCCAAACTTATTGGACTTTCAGCGCTGCTTACAACAACAATGCCGGTAATGAAGGATGTTATTGCTATACTCAAAACTGACAGCTCAACTGCAGATGTTAAAGTAATGGTTGGCGGCGCTCCCCTGACTCAGGAATATTCAGATTCAATTGGCGCAAATGGCTATGCACCTGATGCATCAAGCGCAGTTGACCTGGCAACAAAACTGTTGGGCTAAACTTATTATTAGCCAGTAATAAAAAGTACAGGTTCAGTAGTTTTAAGGCGGTAATAGGGATATTAAATTAGAAGTGTCTAAGTGAATATAGGCACTTCTAATTTTTTTGT
>CAZFFH010000027.1:0-13604 GCA_964518375.1 uncultured Actinomycetota bacterium | reverse complement strand
TATATGTCCTCATTATTTCCCTCCCGTAACAAGAAAATATTGTATAATATTCTTTGTGTATAGTGGATAGATTTATTTTTTGTTGATACAATAATAATATGCTTAAAGTTGTATGTCAAGGTAGCGAATTGCCTCACTTAAAATATATTATTTCATTTTTTTCAAACCCCTTAGATATTTGGATTTACATATCTATCTTACTTATTATCTGACCTGTTTTACTTCTTGTCTGACATTTTGCTTATAAAGGACTGCACCAAATCAATAGGAACAGGGAATACTATTGTAGAGTTCTGCTCGGATGCAATTTCTTTTAGGGTTTGAAGAAATCTCAGTTGAATAGATGCCGGGAATTTTGTTAAGATTTCAGCAGCAGCAGATAATTTCTCAGATGCCTGCAGTTCGCCTTCAGCATTAATTATCTTTGCTCTTCTTTCTCTTTCAGCCTCTGCCTGCCTTGCAAAAGCTCTCTGGATTGTCTGTGGAAGCTCTACATCTTTAATTTCCACTATGGAAACCTTAACGCCCCATGGGTCTGTCTGCTCATCTATAATAATCTGCAGTTCTTTGTTTAACTTATCTCTGGCTGAAAGCAGTTCGTCAAGTTCTGCCTGGCCAAGCACACTCCTAAGAGTGGTCTGGGATATCTGTGAAGTTGCAACTCTATAATTCTCAATTGATATTACACTTTTTTCAGGATCCATTACCCTGAAATAAGCAACAGCATTAACTTTGACAGGTACATTATCCTTCGTAATAATATCCTGAGGAGGAACGTCCAGTGTTACAGTCCTTAAATCAACCTTTATCATTTTATCGGCAAAAGGAATTATCAGAAAAATACCGGGACCTCTTGTTGCGCTTAAGCGCCCGAACCTGAATATAACGCCTCTTTCATATTCCCTCAATATTTTTATGGATGACGGCAATAAAATCATGAGCAGAATGACTGCAGCTACGCCCAAAACTATTCCTAATATCATTGAAACCTCCTCTTATATCTATTATTAGTATTTATTATCCCAATCTTTATATTATTTTTTTTATTATACTACAGAAAGTAAAAAACAGGATTTTAATTTTATATTATAGTTAAATATCTGCTACAATATCCTTTAGAGTTAAAATAGTTAAATTAGAAAAATTCAATTAAAATACGTTAAACGCCATTTCAAAAAATAACTTAAAAAAGAGCTATGGTGAGAAAAACAAAAATTATTTGCACAATAGGTCCTTCAAGCGAATCTTATAAGGCACTTGAAAATTTAATTTTTAACGGGATGGACATAGCCAGGATAAATACTTCCCACAGCAGCAAGGAAGAGGCTAAAAAAAAGATTGAAACTATCAGGACCATTTCCATAAAACGCAAAACAAATACAGCAATAATACTTGATCTTCAAGGTCCAAAAATCAGAATAGGCAAGCTTACTAAAGACATTATGCTTGAGGATGGCCAGCAGATTATTTTAACAATCCGTGACATTCTTACAATTGCAAATAAAAAAAGCGGCAGTAACTCAAAATCAAGTTATTCCCTAGCAGCAAACCAGGTAGTAAAAGTAAATTATGATAAATTTTTAGACGATATAAGGGAAAACTGTACAATTTTTATTGACGATGGATTGATCGAATGCAGAATCCAGAAAATTAACAAATTGGATGGATATGCAGAGGCTCTTGTTATAAGGGGAGGACCGCTAAGCTCCAATAAGGGAATAAATCTACCGGGCCTGTCAGTGAGCGTAAATTCTGTTACCGAAAAAGATATAGATTTTTTAAATTTTGGTATAGAAACGGGTGTTGATTTCATTGCACAATCTTTCGTAAGGGATGCTGAGGACATTAAAAAAATAAAAACCATTATAAAAGAAAAAAACAGCCACATAATGGTTATAGCAAAAATTGAAAAGCACGAGGCGGTATCCAATTTTGACAGCATTTTAAAGCAGGCGGATGCCATTATGATAGCAAGAGGGGATTTGGGAATTGAAGTTCCACAGGAAGATGTGCCTAATATACAGAAAGAGATAATTAAAAAGGCAAATATGGTTGGAAAACCTGTAATTACGGCAACACAGATGCTTGATTCGATGATTAGAAACCCCAGGCCCACAAGAGCAGAAGTAAGTGATGTTGCGAATGCAATTTTTGATGGTTCAGATGCTGTAATGTTGTCGGGGGAAACTGCTGCCGGAAGTTATCCTATCGAAGCACTTAAAACTATGGTCAGGATAATAAATAAGACTGAAGAAACCCTTGATTACAAGGAAATCATGCAGAAGAAGTTCGCTGTTAAGCAGCATACAATAACAGAAGCAATAAGCTTTGCTGCCTGCGAAATTGCAAGCGTGCTTTGTGCAAAGGCTATAGTAACATCCACTCAATCAGGCAGCACGGCAAGACAGGTTTCTAAAAGCAGGCCTGAAAGTATGATAATTGGTACAAGTCCCCACGAATGGGTTATAAGGCAGCTTATGATTACCTGGGGTGTAATTCCTGCAAAAACAAAATTTTTTGGCAGTGTTGATAAAATGATTGAGGAGACTGTTTCTGTTTCCAAGAAACTCGGTTATATTGAAGAAGGGGATAGAGTGGTTATAACAGGCGGTATTTTTATGAACAAGCCAGGCAGCACCAATTTTATAAACGTAAAGGAAATCGAATAAGCAAGAAGAATCGAAACTACCTGGTATTAGCCGGTAGTTGGGCTTTTTTCTTGGGCAGAAGGCAAGGGCGGCCTGTAAAAAGCTATAAAAATTATTCCTGATATTTTTATGGATTTTCCGGTTTATATATTTCATCCCTCCTGTGCTTTAAAAGTGGGAGCTGGTTCCTGATTTGTTCGACATAGTCAAGGTCAATTTCGCAGCACAATAGTCCTTCTTTTTCGTCTTTTTCGGCCAAAATTTTTCCCCATGGGTCCACAACCAGAGAATGTCCATAAGATATGTAGACATCTTTTTCATTTCGCGCCGGTGAAGCAGCAATAAAATAAACCTGGTTATCAAGGGCTCTGGTTCTGGCGAGCAAATGCCAGTGCGCAGGGCCGGTTGTCATGTTGAAGGCAGCTGGAATAACTATTATTTTTGCTCCCAGCAAGGTCATTTTTCTTATAAGTTCGCCAAACCTCATATCATAACATATGGCGACTCCAATTTTGCAATATTTTGTTTCAAAAACTGTCACATTATCTCCATATGAAAGTGTATCAGATTCCTTAAATTTAATTCCACCTGATATGTCAACATCAAATAAATGTACTTTCCTGTGTTTTCCTATAAGAAGTCCTTCGGGATTGAAAGTATAAGAAGTATTGTAGATTTTGCCGTTTTCCCTTTCAGGAATAGAACCGCCAATAATGTAGATGGATAAATCTCTTGCAAGGCTTGAAATAAAGTTTGTGGTTGGGCCTGGGAACTCTTCTGCAAACTTTTCAAAAAAACTGCTATTATATGGACAGTTAAACATTTCGGGAAGTACAGCAATTTGTGAACCTGCAGCGTCTGCATTGGTAATCATACTCTTTGCTTTTGCAAGATTTGTTTTCTTATCATGAGAAACATCCATCTGGCAAACTGCGATTTGTATTTTCATAATATATATTTTTAATATTTTTTTATGATTTTTATGAATTATTGTGAATTGTTATAATAGTATAAACTATTTTTATTCAACATGATAATTTTAAGGAAATCATCAAATCAACAGGCATTTTGCAATTTATAAACATTTATGTATATAATTATAAGTAAATAAAAAATATATATATAAATTAAGCTAAAGAATAACTTAACAAAGTAAATATCGAAGTTTAAAATGAAGTCAACATCGAAGCAAAGAACACAGCTTAAAGCGCGCTATATTATTGCGATATTGCTTGCACTGGCAATTTTTATTTCATTCAACTCACTGGCCTACTTTACTCCTCGTTCGCTGCTATACTCTGAAAACCTTGAAGAAGAACTTGATAAAGTCAAAAACCAGAAGGAGCAAACGAAAAAAGAAATCGAAGAAGCTAAAAAAGCTGAAGCTTCGTACATAAAACAGGTAAACCAGGTAGAAGGTAATTTAATCAAGACGCTTGCCGAACTTGATGATGCAAGCACTAAACTTGCAGATAAAAAAAAGGAAGTAGACAAGATAACCATTGAACTTGTAATTAAAGGTAAAGAGCTTGCTGATCTGGAAAAAGAACTGACTGAAAAAACCAGACTGTTAAATGGCAGGGTGGCTGAAATTTACAAGAAAAAAAATTACAATTTAGTGGAGCTTCTTTTTGAAACAGACAGCTTTTTAAAATTGTTTTCAAAATTCAAATTGATGAACCTGCTTGCAAAACAGGATCTTGAGATCATGCAGGATATAAAATTTAAAAGAGATTCCACAATTAATATAAAAGAAAATATTGCTGAATTAAAGAGTAGGGAAAAATCAGAAAAAGAAAAATTGGAGAAACTGGAAAGTGATGCAGAGCAAAAGAAAAAAGAAATAGAAAGTATCTACACCGAGAAGAAAAGCCTTTTAAGCCAAACCAGGGCAAACAAGAATGCGCTTATAGCAATGGAAAAACAACTTGAGGCAAAAGAGGCAGAAATTACAAAAAAACTTGAAGCTTTAAGGTATGGTAATGCACCGGGAAAGCTGACTTTTCCTACAAAGGGTATTTTAACTTCCGGATTTGGAAACAGGATAAGTCCAATTTCGGGGACGATGAGATTTCATGCAGGTATTGACATAGGCTGCAATTCAGGAACACCGGTAGTTGCTGCTGCAAGCGGAGAAGTTGTACAGGCCGGGTATATGGGCGGATATGGGTATGCAGTAATAATATATCATGGAGGTGGATTTTCCACAGTTTATGGCCATCTTTCCAAATTTGCAGTATCTACCGGGCAAAAAGTACAGAGAAATCAAATAATCGGCTATGTAGGTTCTACCGGATATGCGACCGGGCCCCATCTTCATTTTGAAGTCAGGGTTAATGGCGTGCCGCAAAATCCTTTTAACTTTTTATAATTATGCTAAACTTTTAAAATTAAATATTTAAATTTTTTCAGAAAGGGTAAAATATGGCAGTTGAAGTAAAAAGCGTTAAAGGTGAGGATAAAGGGAAAATCAAATTATATGCTTTAAGCACCTGTATCTGGTGTGGAAAAACTAAAAAATTGCTTAATGACTTGAATGTTGGTTACGATTTTATAGATGTTGATTTACTGGATTATGAGGACCAACAAGAAGTATTAAAAGAAATTAAAAGGCATAATCCCGGCGGAGGTTTTCCAACCATGGTTATTGATGATAAGGATTGCATTGTTGGTTTTGACGAAGCAAAGGTAAAAGAAAAATTCGGAAAATGAAAAAAGAAATTTCTCAAAAAGAAATTGATGAGTTATATGAAAAAATAAAAAAAGACGGCCAGTCTTATGGATATCATCTAAATCCTGATACTCAGTTTTGCAAGGATCTGGTAAGGGGTCTAATAATAAATGAGGACAGATATGGATATCAGTCTTGTCCCTGCAGACTTTCTGTTGGTGATATCGGAAAAGACCGGGATATTATTTGTCCGTGTGATTACAGAGATTCAGATTTGAATGACTATGGGGCCTGTTATTGCGGTTTATACGTTGTGGAAGATATTGTAAATGGTAAAAAAAGTTTAACTTCTATTCCGGAGAGAAGATATATGGATAATGGCAAGAAAAAAACTGAAACTTCCAAGGGTTATATAGGTAATTCAATTTTAATAAATGCGCTGGCTGAAAGTATAAAGATACCGGTTTGGCGCTGCAAGGTCTGCGGTTATTTATGTGCAAGGGAGCAACCTCCTGAAGTTTGCCCGATTTGCAAGGTAAAAAAAGACAGGTTTGAAAGATTCCTGTAATTATTTGCGCGGTTTTTTACCCTTGATTCCTGCAACCGTAAGCTTATTTTCTCCATATTTATCTGATATTTTCTCAATCGCATCGGTTAATTTTTCGCCCTTGTACTCTTCTTTAAAAAGAGAGTTTTCCAGCGTGGAGCTGGATTTGAGCCCGCCTACGGAAAGCCCCAGGAGCCTTACTTTCTTTCTTAATAAATCAACTTCCTTAAGAAGATTCAGGGAAGATTTATATATATCAAATATTGCAGATGTATAATTTTTTAAAGTGATCCTTTTTGTGAAAGTCTTAAAATCGGAATATCTTATTTTTATTGTAAGTATCCTTCCCATATATTTACTGGAATGAAGATTTAATGATAGTTTTTGCGAGAGGAATAAAAGCACTGGTTTAAGTGCCTCAAGATTGTCTATATCCTTGCTGAATGTAATCTCTCTCCCTATAGATTTGGGCTCCTGATAGGGGATGATCTCCCGATCATCTATGCCATTCGACATCTCGTTCATAAAGTTGCCCAGGGACTGGCCAAACCTTGCTTTCAATATCTCAACCGGTATTTTTGAAAGGTCGCCTATTGTCTTAATGCCCATCGCATTAAGGCCTTCACACGTAACTCTTCCAACACCCCATACATACGAAACGGGCAGCCTCCTTATTTTTTCAATCATTTCCGGGCTGTTCTCCAGGACTGTAAGGCCGTTGGGCTTTCCTATACTGGAGGCAAGCTTTGCAAGAAATTTATTCGGTCCGATACCTGCTGAGGATGTCAGGTTTGTCTGCTCATAAATTTTACTTTTTATTTTCTTTGCAATCTCCAGATCACTGCCAAACAATTTCTCGCATCCTGTAACATCAAGAAAACCTTCGTCACATCCGACAATTTCAACTAGGGGAGAGAACTGGAAAAATATCTGCCTTATTTTTCTTGATTCTTCCAGGTATTTTTCCATGTTAACCGGCACAAAAATGCCTTCGGGGCATAATCTTTTTGCTCTTGAAAGAGGCATACCTGCGTGCAGGCCGAATTTTCTTGCTTCGTAAGAAGCAGAAGATATAACACCTCTGTTTAAGGGTCCCCCAACTATGAGCGGTTTGTTCTTATGTTCTGGATGATCTCTCTGCTCAACCTGGGCAAAAAAAGCATCCATGTCTATGTGTATTATTTTTCGGCTTGAGCTGTAGTTCTCCATAAGTTTCCTTTTTCTCTAAATGAAGCTTTTTTTAACACTTGATTGCAAAAGCTGCTTATGGGAGTTTTTAAGCAATTTAATGCTTATGGCATCCCGGGCTATCAGGGAAACGTTGTTGTCCTTTGAGTGAAGCCTCCCTCTTATGATGATGAAAGAATTGTTCATTACTGTTCTGGCATTTTTTATGTACGAGTCGGGGAAAAACACTGCTTCATACACCCCGTCTTCGTCTTCCATGGTGCAGAAAAGCATTTTGCTGCCGCCTTTTGTCTTTTCGATTCTTTTTGAAATTATTATCCCGGCAGCGGCAACATCTTTCTGGAACGACAGGCCCTGCCGGTAAAAGAACTTGCTTCTTGTTATACCTGAGATTTCAAGCTCCTTTTTAAGGCACTCCAGCGGGTTTGAGCTTATGTAAAAACCCAGTATATCTTCTTCTATTTCAAGCTTTTCTCTGGGGCTGAAGTCCTGCAGGTAATCAGCGGCAAGCCGGCTGCCTGCACACACGCGCTCAAGCAGGTTAATGTCCCTTCCCAAGTTTGCGGCGGGTCTGTTTATGAAATTGTCAAGATAGTAATTGCCTTGTTCTTCATATCCTGTAATGGAATTTGAATAACACAGGTCAGGTTTTTTTAAGCTTTTGAGGTAATAAAATATGAGAAGAAGCTGCTTTCTGGCAAGGCCCGTAAAGTCAAATGCTCCTACTTTTATCAGGTTCTCAACTGCAGTTTTTACAATCCGGCAGTTTTTTGAAATTCTTAAATAGAAATCGAAAAAATCCCTGAATTTCCCGCCCTTTTCTCTTTCATTAATTATAGAGATTGCACCTGCATGACCAAGGCTTCTTACAGAAAGCAGGGAAGTTCTTATGGACTTTCCGTCATCCTCAACAAAAAAGCCAAACCCGCTTTTGTTTATGTCAGGAAGCTTCAATCTTATTCCAAGCCTTCTTGCTTCCTCAATATACTGCATCTTGCTCCAGTAACCCGAGTTGTTGGTCAGTATTATTGAGAAGAATTCTGCAGGGAAGTATGCTTTCAGATAGCATGTCTTATATGAAAGTTCAGCATAGGCGGCGGCGTGAGCTTTTACAAAACCGTAGCTTGCAAATTTGGATATCAGGTTAAATATTTCACCGGCAGTTCCCGGATCGTATCCCTTCGACAGTGCTCCACTAATAAACCTCTCTTCATGGGCACGCATTTCTTCCTTTGACAATCTTGTCATAGCTTTCCTCAGATTATCGGCTTCGCCGAACGAATAGCCTGCAATTTTTATTGCCGCCTGCATTGCCTGTTCCTGGTAAAGGATTACCCCGTATGTATCACCTAAAATTGGTTCAAGGTCTCTGTGTAAAAAAGTAGTTTTTTCTCTTCCAAATTTTCTTTCAATAAAGTTTGTAACCATGCCTGACTGCTGCGGACCGGGCCTGTAGAGCGATATCAGGAGAGTGATGTCATCTAAGGAAGAAGGCTTAACCTTTCTCGAAAGTGTTCTTATGCCGAAGCTTTCAAGCTGGAAAACTCCAAGTGTCTGGCCGCTTTGCATCAGCTTATAAACACTGCTGTCACTGTAATCTGTATCAGAAAGATTTAAGCTTATGTTTCTCTTATTTTTCAGGATATCTGCAGTTTCAGCGATGAGGCTCAGGCTCAAGGAGTTTATGAGGTCGATTTTCAGTATCCCCAGATCTTCTATGCTGTTCATGTCATACTGGCTCATTATTTCGCCTGTTTCCGATATAGTAAGCGGGATTTTCCTCAGCAGGTCTTCATTTGACACTATAAATGCTGAGGGGTGCATAGATACATGCCTTATGTAACCGCCTATATCTCTTGATAATGAAATTATTTTTTTATACTGCGTATTGCCCGCATCTATCAGGCTTGACGACTCGGCTCCTGCCCTCATGTCTTCATGGGAAAAGAATCGGTTGTAGTTGGGAACTGCCTTTATAATAAAGTCCACTTCTTCTTTTCCTATGCCCAGTATCCTGCCAGCTTCCCTTATTGAGGCCCTTGGCTTTGTGGTTGAAAAGCTGCAAACTCTCGAAATGTTGGTTTTACCATATTTTGACATCAGGTATTGTACCACTTTCCCCCTGTCCTTGCTGGATATGTCTATGTCTATATCGGGAGGCTCTTTTCTTTCTTTGTTTAAAAACCTCTCAAAATAAAGTTTATTTGCAATTGGCTCAACATTGGATATCCCGAGTATGTATGAAACAAGGCTTCCTGCCGCTGAGCCTTTGCCGCATATAGGGATTTTATTTTCGCAGGCAAACCTGGCTATGTCGGCAACTATTAGAAAATAGCCAGTGTAGCCGGTACCGGCTATTACTTCAAGCTCCATTGCCAGCCTGTCGAGTACCTGCCGGGATGGGTTTTCCCCATACCTTAATTTCAATCCCCGGCGGCACAGCCCTGCAAGGTATTTTTCCTGGCTTTCACCATTTTCCGGCATGTAGTGAGGTATGTTTATCTTTTCCAGGGAAAATTCAAAGCTGCATTTGTCTGCTATTTTTTGCGTATTGATTATTGCTTCAGGAATATCGCGAAACATCCTTGACATCTCGCATTCTGATTTAAAATGGTGCTCGTTGTTTTCCAAAATTGTTGATGTAGGATCATTTTTTGTACCCATCATTTTCAGCTTTGCCATCGACCCGTATATTTCAAAGTCCTGCCTGCTAAGATAGTGAACATTATTTGTGGCAGCGACAGCAGTTCCATTTCTTTGTGCAAAATTAACAAGATTTTCAGAAGCTAAGTTTTTATAGTTATTGCTGCTCGTCAGGCTATATCTTTGAACTTCAATATAGAAATCCTTTTCAAACAATTCGCTTAGCTCAAGAGCAAAATCTTCAGCCTCTCTAAGCCTGCCATTTTTGAGAAGGTAAGGAATTTCTCCCTTGCTGCACCCGCTCAGACAGATAAGCCCCTTTGAATTATTTCTTAACTGTGGCATTTCCACAATCGGGAGATCAGGCGAGGGGATAAAGCCAGGGACTTCGACTTGTGCTTTATCTGAAGTTTTTTTTGTGTTTATCAATCTAAGATAAGACATATCCACAATTTCACAAAGGTTCTCGTATCCGGTCTGGTCTTTTACAAGCAAAGTCAGGTGGGAGAGCCTTCCGCTTCTTGTCAGGCAAATCTCACAGCCAATTAAAGGCTTTAAATTCATTGCCTTGGCTTCCTTATAAAATTCAACAGCGCCGCTCATCACATATTTATCGGTCAGCGCAACTGCCTTCATCCTAAGATTGGAAGCAGTGCTGACAAGATCCTTTATTTTTATTGAAGACTCCAGCAAGCTATATTCACTGTGAACATGCAGATGCACGAACATATTAACTCCTGTTATATTGCCAAATTGTCAAATTTGTTTTGAACTATTTGATTTCTCTTTGAACAGCAATCACTTTGCCCTGTATGACCAGGTTTTTGCTGCCCTGAGAGCTTTCGTTGGCCTGGTCACTCGAGCCGGCTGTTATCTCTATGGGCAGATACACAGGGTTCGAAGACCTGAGCTCAACCTTATCTTTTGATCTGTAAATTTTTTTTACCACTGCTTCGTCTCCTATAAGAGCTACAACAATATCGCCATTATCAGCTGTATTTTGAGACCGTGCTATTATTATATCTCCATCAAGTATGTGGTCACCTGTCATGCTGTCGCCTTTAACCTTAAGGGCAAAGTCAGCTTTTTTTGCTCCAAACAAGCTTGATGAAACGGGTATGTATTCACTTATGTTTTCCTGGGCAAGCATGGGGTTTCCTGCGGCAACCTTGCCCACCAGCGGAAGGTATATGATCCCGGCGCTTCCAGGGTTGGAGGAGCCATGTAAATTTGATTGGTTTATGGGATAACCACGCAAGTTTGGCAGGTTAGGGGGATAGCCGAGTAAATTAGACGGGTCCCGACCGTCCTTTCGCCAGGCAGCCAAACCATCCAGT
The DNA here is from genome assembly GCA_964518375.1 of uncultured Actinomycetota bacterium. Taxonomy (GTDB): domain Bacteria; phylum Actinomycetota; class Humimicrobiia; order Humimicrobiales; family Humimicrobiaceae; genus JAHILC01. The sequence goes on along the minus strand of CAZFFH010000027.1, from coordinate 2,570 downwards.
ATGTCAAGCGCCTTGCCTGTTAATTTAATGGAACGTGCCAGTGAGTTTCTTTCTATAAAGCCCTTTCTCTCAAGGGACTTGAGATGGTCCGTCACTGCTTTCGGGGAAGAAAAACCAAATTCCCTGGCTATATCCCTTATGGTGGGGGGATAGGAATTTTCCACCATGAAGTTTTTAATTTTTTCAAGGACTGTTTTCTGCCTTTTGGTGATTTTAATTTCTTTCATCTTTTTAATTAGTTCAGGTTAATCTGTTATAGCAGGCCTTTATCCAGCCGGCAGGTTTATTTATTATTTTTCTTATTTTTATGACCGCATTATATAATATTACTATACATTTGTATAGTATAATTTAAAAAATATTTAAGGCAGAACTTTAAAAAAGATAATATAATTAAAAAACCTTAATTTTTTAATGAACTAAAGCAATTGTAATGGACAAAAATAATTTGAGAATAGAAAACCACCCTGTTCTGGGTGAATATATAAAAGGTAAGGAAGTAAAAATAACTTTTGACGGGAAAGTAATAACCGCTTATAAAGGTGAAATGATTGCAACAGCTCTTATTGCTTCAGGGATTAAAGTTTTCAGATATACTCCTAAAAAAAATATGCCAAGAGGACTATTTTGCGCAATAGGCAGGTGCACCGATTGCGTAATGGAAGTAAATGGAAGGCCCAATATCAGGACCTGCATCACTCCTGTTGAGAATGGAATGATAATAAATACTCAAATAGGCACCGGCCAATGGAAGGAAGGTTCCAATTGAAGACTGAACTTGCAATAATCGGTGCCGGACCTGCGGGCCTTTGTGCGGCAATTGAAGCTGCAAAAAATGGAGTGGATGTAACCATAATTGATGAAAATAAAAAACCGGGAGGCCAGCTTTTCAAGCAAATCCACAGGTTTTTTGGCTCGGAAGAACATCTTGCCGGTACCAGAGGTTTCGAAATTGGAAATATGCTCCTTGAAGACGCAAAAAAATATGGTGTTAAGGTTCTGCTTGACAGTGTTGCCTGGGGGCTTTTCCCGGATTTAACAATAGGCATTTCCACAGATAAAAAAGTATCGATTTTAAAGTCAGAAAAAGTTGTGGTTGCCACAGGAGCAATTGAAAATTCTCTTTCTTTTCCCGGATGGACCTTGCCAAACATAATGGGTGCCGGGGCCGCACAGACAATGATTAATGTAAACAGGGTGCTGCCTGGCAAAAAAGTAATTACAATGGGTTCAGGAAATGTGGGATTGATAGTGTCCTATCAATTAATACAGGCTGGAGCTGAAGTGGTTGCCGTTGTTGAGGCTCTTGATCATATCGGCGGCTATATGGTTCATGCCTCCAAGATTGCAAGAATGGGGGTAAAAATATTGGCTAACCATACAATTACTAAAGGGATGGGTGATAAGTTTGTGGAGAAAGTAGAGATAGCAAAAATAGATAGCAACTTTAATATTGTAAAAGGCAGTGAAGAAACTATCAAAGTTGATCTTGTATGTATTGCTGTTGGGTTAAGACCTTTAAGTGAGCTTTGCTGGATGGCTGGCATGAGATTTGAATACCTTTCCGAACTTGGAGGGTTTATCCCGGTTCATGATGAGAACATGCAGTCCAATATTAAAGGCATTTATGTTGCCGGAGATGTAACCGGCATTGAAGAAGCATCAACAGCAATGGAGGAAGGCAAGCTTGCAGGTATTGCAGTCAGCCAGGCTCTTGGAAAGCTGAGGATGAGGAACCAGGAAGCGTCCTCCATACTTAATGAAGCCAGGGAAAGGCTCAGGACCTTAAGGCTGGGACCATTTGGAGAATACAGATATCAGGCTAAAGAAAAGATTATCAGCAAGTATTATAATTAAAAGTATAATCAAAAATCAAAATGTTTGACAATAGATATTTGGAAAAACTCAAAAAATCACCAGGTTACCCATCAGAAGAAAGACTAGAAAAAGGACCGGTAGCAGTAATCGAATGCCTGGAAGAGATTCCCTGCAACCCATGCGAAACTGTCTGTCCAAAAAAATCAATAAAAGTAGGAAAACCTATAACCAATTTGCCTGAATTTAATGATATATGCAGTGGCTGCGGCAAATGTATGGTAGTCTGTCCGGGACTTGCAATTTTTATGGTTGACAGGACTTTTTCAGATAGTGAAGCTGCAATTTCTATTCCATATGAACTACTGCCTTTGCCTGGTAAGGGAGATAAGATAATTGCTTTAAACAGAAGAGGTGGAGATGTTTGCAAGGGTAGGGTTGAAAGAGTTAAAACTGGAAAAAGTTTTAACAAAACAAACATCATTACTATTTCGGTTCCAAAAAAATTTTCAGACGAGGTCAGATTTTTCAAATTAGCAAAATAATTTTAAAAATATAATGAGTGAAGACGAAATAATAATTTGCAGGTGTGAAGAAATTACGCTTGGAGAAATCAAGAAGGCAATAAGGGAAGGTGCCCATGATACTGACTCTGTAAAAAGAATGACAAGAGCCGGCATGGGACTTTGCCAGAATAAAGCATGTTATAATTTAATTGCCGGGATTATAAGCAAGGAAACAGGAAAAAAACTTTC
>CAZFFH010000026.1:7096-13914 GCA_964518375.1 uncultured Actinomycetota bacterium | reverse complement strand
AACAGCTGCTTATTTAATACTTGTCCTATTGGGATAATATATGAGCTAAATCGTAGAGCCCTTTGCTTACTTCCTTCCTGTTATTTATAGCATATTCTAATGTGCAGGATTTTATTTCATTGCCCTGGATTGCAGTCATGCAATCACTCTTGTCATCCAGCAGCAAATCAACAGCTTTTTTACCGAATTCCGCCGCCAGCAACCTGTCGAGAGCCGATGGATATCCTCCTCTTTGAATATGACCTAATACTGATATTTTTACTTCATGCCCTACAAGTAGCTTAATGGATGCAGCAACATCGCTTGCCTTGGCAGCGCCTTCCGCAACCACAATCAATGTATGCCTCTTGCCCTCGCGATGGTTTCTTATTTTGTTTGCAATTCTTACCAAATCCACTTTAACTTCAGGTATCAGGATATAATCTGCCGCGCAAGCAAGACCTGAGTTTATTGCAATCAACCCTGAATTTCTGCCCATGACTTCTATAACAAAAAGCCTGTCATGCGAAGAAGCGGTATCTCTAATCTTTGAAATAAGACTGATTATAACATTAAGCGCGGTATCAAAACCAAGGCTATAATCAGTTCCGGCTATGTCATTATCAATAGTTGCCGGAATACCAACCACCCGGACCCCTCTTTCATGCAGGTCATGAGCACCCCTGAATGAGCCATCTCCGCCTATTACTATAAGTGCGTCAACACTATCTTTTTTCATATTCTGTATAGATTTTTGCATGCCTTCTTCAGTTTTGAATTCTTCCGACCTTGCGGAATAAAGAAATGTTCCGCCCCTGTCTATGATACCTCCAACAGAATTAAGATCCAGGACAGTAGAATTGTTGTTTATGAGACCTTTAAAACCCTCGTAATAGCCAATTACATCAAGTGATTTATACTTTGCATATCTTGTAACAGCTCTAATAGTTGCATTCATTCCTGATGCATCGCCACCGCTTGTCAGAAGTCCGATCTTTTTAATGCCAGGCATGTCTGTGTGCTCCTTTACTTCCTTTATTTTCTTCTTGACTTTAATTCTTTAAAAATATCATCCGGTTTAATTTTTTTCTCAACCATTAAAACAATTAAATGATAGATAAGGTCGGCTATTTCGTAAACAGTTTTTCCTTTTGCCTGATGTTTGGATGAAAGCATGACTTCAACACTTTCTTCGCCGACTTTTTTAATTATTTCATCCAGGCCTTTCTTATGCAAAGAATAGGTGTAAGAATTTGGCGCTTTTTCTTCAATTCGCAAAACCACAACATCATAAAGCTCATATAATATTTCGGAATTTGAAGAAGCCTTGCCGGAACCTTTGACGCTGCTTTTAAGACTCCTGAAATCCTTTTGGCTCAGGGTCTTATTTTTGAAATCTATTTCATTAAAAAAACAGGAAATGTTTCCGGTATGGCAAGCGTTGCCTTTTTGTTCTACCTTTACGAGAAGAGTATCTCCATCACAATCGTATTTTATTTCTTTTATTGTCTGTGTATTTCCGGAAGTCTCGCCCTTGTTCCATAACTGCTTTCTACTTCTGCTCCAGAACCATGTAGTACCTGTCTCAATACTCTTTTTTAGAGATTCTTTGCTCATATAAGCAAGCATCAAAACTTCATTTGTTTTGTAATCCTGGATAATTGTTGGTATGAGTTCTAAGTGCATATCGTAAATCCTTGCCATTAGCTTATTAATAATTGTTATTATATTATATTCTAATATTAATACCCTGCGATTTTAAATATTTTTTAGCTTCCCTCACTGTATGCTCACCGTAATGAAAAATCGAAGCTACCAGTGCTGCGTCTGCATTCGCCCGGGTAAAAACGTCTTTTAAATGTTCGAGACTGCCGGCTCCACCGGAAGCTATTACGGGAATATTAACTGAAGAGACTACTGCTTTTGTAAGCTCAATATCATAACCGTCTTTGGTGCCATCTTTATCCATGCTTGTAAGCAGGATCTCTCCTGCACCAAGCTTTTCGGCCTCAACTGCCCACACTACTGCATCAAGACCTGTAGGCGTCCTGCCTCCATGTATGAAAACTTCCCAGTGGTTGCTGCCAACTTTTTTTGCGTCTATTGCTACAACTATACACTGGCTGCCGAATACTTTTGAAGATTCTGCGATAAGTTCCGGATTTTTTACTGCAGAAGTATTTATAGAAATTTTATCAGCGCCTTTTCTTAAAATCTCCCTGATATCTTCAATACTATCAATGCCACCCCCGATTGTATAGGGTATAAATACTTTTTCTGCAGTCCTGCCGGCAAGTTCAATAACTGTCTTTCTTCTCTCGTGCGAGGCTGTTATATCAAGAAATACTACCTCGTCCGCACCTTCCCTGTCATAAAATGCAGCAAGCTCTACAGGATCTCCTGCATCTCTTAAATTTATAAAACTTACTCCCTTTACAACCCTGCCCTTATTTACATCAAGACAAGGTATTATCCTTTTTGAAATCATTTGCCTTACTTTTTTTTAAAAACTTTTTATATGCCTGTTTTTATGGCTTCGTCCAGTTTTATAATGCCCTCGTACAGAGCTTTTCCGATTATTACCCCTGAAATTCCTTCTTTTTCAAAACACTTTATTGCTTTAATATCCTGGATGGAAGAAATTCCTCCCGCCAGTATCAGTTTCAAAGAAGTTTTTTTAAGTATTTCCCTTACAATTTTAAAATCTGGACTTTCAAGCGTACCATCTTTTGAGATATCGGTAACTATCACTTCATGTATCCCAAAATTTTCCAATTCCGTTGCAAAATCCAGGACATTGACGGCTGTTGCCTTTTGCCAGCCATTTTTATATATAATACCATTTCTTTCATAATCAAGGCTTAAGATAGTTTTGCCCCAATATTGCCTTAAAACCACATCTAAAAAATTTTTATCTTCGATAACTTTTGTTCCCAATACTGCCCTGTCTATCCCTCCTTCGATGACAGACTTTAATGTGTCAATATCTCTTATACCTCCGCCATATTGTACTTTCAAATCCAGTTTCTTTTTTATTTCTTGGGCAATATTTAAATTTTTTACAGCTCCTGCTCTCGCCCCATCAAGATCCACAATGTGCAGCCAGGTTGCACCCTGTTTTTTCCAGATCTCTGCAATTTCAACAGGATTGTCGTGATATTTTTTTTTCAGGTTGAAATCGCCTCTTGTAAGCCTGACACACTTGCCTTCAATTATATCTATAGCCGGTATTATTAACATATAATTAGCCTGCTTTTCTTTTAATTAGACTGCTTTCCTTTTGCTTGTTTTTGCAATATTTACAAAATTAGACAGTATCTGGAGCCCGCACGTACTGCTTTTTTCAGGGTGAAACTGCACCCCATAAGTGTTTTTATGTTCCACGCTGGCTGCTATGTCGACCCCATAATCAGTTGTGCTGCTTATTATGCTTTTATCTTCACATTCTGCAAGATAGGAATGAACAAAATAAAAACTTTCCCCGTCTTCAATTCCTTCCAGGAGTTTGCTTTTTTTGTTCAATATTTTTAACCTGTTCCATCCCATGTGAGGAATTTTTACACCTTCGGGGATTTTTTTAACAATGCCTTTAAATATGCCCAGGCCTCTATTTTTGCCTCCTTCCATGCCAAATTCAAATAAGACCTGCAGGCCAATGCATATTCCCAGGAACGGAGTGTCGCAAGAAATTATTTGCTTTATGACATCGTAGAGTTTTAATTCCTTAAGATTTTTCACTGCATCACCAAATGCTCCGACACCGGGCAATACCACAGCATCAGCATTTACTATTGTGCCGGGACTCTTGGTAACTTTAATTTCAGCCCCAATTTTTATAAAAGCGTTTTCAACACTTTTAATATTACCCATATTGTAGTTTATAATTACTATATACATATTTTTACCTTATATACATATTTTTCAAATCCAAAATCAAAAAACACAAGTGTTTTGGTTTTTTGAAAAAAGCCACTTATTCCTCCCGGCTCCATGAAGGGCTAAATGACACCTTTTGTTGAAGGAATGGATGTGCTGCCGCTTAACCTGGTTGCATTTTTCAGTGCAATTCCGAAAGCTTTGAATATTGCCTCAATAATATGATGGGAATTTATACCTACATTTTTATTTATGTGAAGATTGGCGAGGCTGTTATTTACCAATGCCCTGAAGAAATCCTCTACAAGGCCGGTACTCATATTTTCAATCTTTTCATTTAACATATCCACATTGTATCTTAAGTATGCTCTCCCGCCTAAATCAAGAGATATTGATATTTCAACTTCATCCATTGGCAGTATGATATGTCCAAACCTGGTTATTCCTTCCTTGTTTTTAAGGCAAGCAGAAATTGCAAGCCCAAGGCAAATACCGATATCTTCTATCAGGTGGTGCGGATCGACATTGGTGTCCCCGTTTGCAGTAATTCTCAGGTCAAAGTTCCCATGCCTGGCAAAACTTTCCAGCACATGATTTAAAAAAGGAACCGGGGTTGCTATATCTGATTTACCGCTTCCATCAAGATTAAGCTCCAGCTCGATGTCGGTCTCTTTTGTTTTTCTCGTTATCATTTCTTTTCTTGGCATTTATTTCTTACCATTATTTAAAAATTATCATTTTAAATTTTTATTTTACAACATTTCCAATTCTTGCGAAAAATTCATTTATTTTTTCAAATTTTAGCCTGTAGCTTACATTGTTGGAAATCAGCCTGGTGGTTGAAATCATTATATTATCCATCTCTACAAGATTATTCTCCTTAAGCGTGCTGCCCGTTGCAGTTATATCAACAATTTCATCTGCAATACCTAGAACCGGTGCAAGTTCCACAGAGCCGTACAACTTAATAATTTCTACCTGCATGCCTTTGCGGTCAAAATATTTTCGTGCAATATTAGGATATTTAGTCGCTACTTTTATGGAGCCAAAATGTTCATAATGGCTTTTTACTTTTTCTATACAGTCTTTTAATGTTGCAAGAATTATCCTGCAATATCCATTTTTTAAATCCATGAGCTCTAGAACGTTACTTTCCATTTCAACAAGCACATCCTTACCAGCAAAACCAATATCACATGCACCCTGCTCAACATAAACCGGAACATCCATGGGCCTGACAATTACATACCTGAATCTGTCTTTTTTTGAATATGTAAAAAGCCTCCTGGATTCTTCCTGCAGTTCTGAAATATCATATCCCGCGTTTTTCAAGAGCTCAACACAAGCTCCAAAAAGATAACCTTTCGGGATCGCTATACTCAAATCATATTCAGTTTCATTTGGTGCCAATTCTTTTTTCAAAATTTTTATCCCTCGATTTTGTCTTTAAACTCAAACAGTTTAAAATTGTTTGTTCCGGGCTCGAGAACATAGATATAGCTGCATTTTCTGCTTGCTGCTATTTTTGCCAGGTTTTTTTCACTGCTAAAAATAAGCTCTGCAATTACTCCCTTGCTTTTTATTTCTGAAGCAAATTGCACCAGTTTTAAGCAATCTTCAGGACTGCCCAAGACAATTGTCCGTTCTTCTGACTTAAAAGAATAAAGTTTTGACTGGCCCATAGATTCATGTAAAAGATCTACGTCAAGGGCAAATCCTGTAGCCGGGACATCCAGGCCAAACTTTTTTATGAGCCCGTCATATCTTCCGCCGTTCCCAAGCAAATCAATTGTTTTAGGGCAATAAACTTCAAATAAAAGTCCTGAATAATATTCGAAGTCACGAATCATGCTTAAATCCATCAGCATATAATCACTAAGTTCAAGTTCCTTTAAGGCTTCGTATACTTTTTCTAAATATGAAAAACTTTCAGTTACTTTTTTTTCATCAACATTTGAAAGCAAGCCAGAAATCTTTTCCATATCTTTTTCCGGCTTTAATAATTCCATGAACAACTCAGCCTTTTTATTATCTTTTTTTGACACCAACTCGCCAATTTCTACAAAATTATTTGAAATAAGATTATTCTTTACAAGTCCGCCAGTCTTAAAATCAAGCTTTAGCCAGTCACAAAGGCCTTCTACGATCTTGATATGGCCAAGCCCAATCTTAAAATTATCAATTCTTAGTTTTTTTAATATATTTATTAAAATTGCCAGAACCTCAATGTCTGATTCAAAACCCGAAGAACCGATAAGCTCTATCCCTGCCTGGCTTACAACTCTCGGCTTTCCCTTTGAAAGCCCTGATTGCCTGAATGAATTTGCAAAATAAAAAAAACGTGCAGGAAGCTGTTCTGATTTTATTCTCATACCGGTAAGCCGTGCTATTGGAATTGTCATATCTGCCCTGAGTGAAACAAGATTGCCATCAATATCAAAAAAGCTTACAAGCTTATCTTTCCAATTTTTGCCGACACCTGCTGAAATATTTTTAGTAAATTCCAAAACAGGTGTCTTTACTTCGCCATAGCCCCATAACAAGAGCTCCTGCCTTATGGTTTCTTTAATGACTTCTCTTTCCTGAGCCTCAGTAGGAAAAATATCCCTGAAGCCAAAAGGGAGCTTGACTATTAAATTTTCTTCCTTTTCCTTAAACATATATCACAAACTTTATTAAAATATTTCTAACATTATAAATAATTTTGTAATTTACCTCCAGCTTATTTTATCCTGGAAATATTCTTTTAATTTACTGTAGAATTCCTCTCCCGGCTTAACGCTATAACATTGCGGGAAGCTAAAGGTTTTTTCGATGCTTGATCCGTCACCATTTATAATCTCCAGCTCAACCCTTGAACTTCCTGAATTGTTCTTCATAATTTCATGGAGATTGTTTATAAAGTTTTTATCAAGGTTAGCTTTATTTACTCTCAGTACAATTCTTTCCGATTGGCCCGGTTT
>CAZFFH010000026.1:3886-6996 GCA_964518375.1 uncultured Actinomycetota bacterium | reverse complement strand
TTCTGCCCGTAAATTCCACCCTTCTTTCAGGTTCAAATCTTTTTATGTCTTCGAGCTCAATTGCAATAAGTTTTATCTGGTCTTCCTTCCTGTCAAGCCTTCCCTTAACTATGATAATTTTATCTTCTTCAACCAGCTCCTTATATTTTTCAAGCACTGTAGGAAAGACTATTACTTCGACATTGTCAGTCAAATCTTCCAGTGTCAGAAAATACATCGGCTGTCCGCTTTTAGTAAATATCTGCTTGAGCTTGGATATGACCCCGCCAACCAGCTGTGTTGACTTATCAGGTTCTTCGTAAAGATTTTCAATAGTATTAAGATTTGAAAGATAATCAGCAAATTCAGTCAGCGGGTGGCCTGACACATAAAGCCCAAGCATTTCTTTTTCAAAATTTAAAAGCTTTTTCTGGGAATATTCCTCACAAAAATGCTCGAAATCCTCGTGGTGGAAGGAGTGCTCTTCCTCAAATAATGAAAACTGTCCGGATTCCTTGCTTTTTTTAACCTTATTTATTTCTTCAACTATATTCTCAAAATTTTCCAGCAAATATTTTCGAGGTTGTTTGAGAGAATCAAAAGTGCCGCTTTTTATAAAGCTCTCAATAGTTTTTTTATTTAAAACATTACCGCTTACCCTGCTGCAAAAATTAAGAAAACTGGAAAACCTGCCATTTTCTTTTCTTTCCTTAGCTATCAATTCTATTACATTTGAACCAACATTTTTTATTGCTGAAAGTCCAAATCTTACTGAATTTTCAACGATGGTAAAATCGTTAAAGCTTTCGTTTATGTCGGGCGGCAATACTTTGATCCCCAGCCTTCTGGTTTCATTAACATACTGGGCCACTTTTTCCTGGCTTCCCATCCTGATACTTAAAAGTGCTGCCATGAATTCCACGGGATAATTAGTTTTAAGATACGCTGTCTGATAAGAAATCATTGCATATGCTGTGCTGTGAGACTTGTTAAAGCCATATTCTGCAAAATGATTTACAAGCTCAAATAATTTTTCTGCAGTTTCCTCATCAATAATGCCAACTTTTTTTGTACCTTCCATGAATTTTTTCTTCTGGCTTCCAAGTATTTTCTTTTTCTTTTTGCCGATAGCATCCCTCAGGATATCCGCTTCAGACATTGTAAATCCTGCAAGCTTGGAAGCTATCAGCATTATCTGCTCCTGGTATAAAATAATTCCATATGTGCTCTCAAGTATGGGTTGCAGGCTGGGATGGAAATACTTTATCTTTTTCTGCTTATTTTTTGCTTCAACAAAATCATTCACCATACCACTCTGGAGTGGACCTGGCCTGTATAATGCAAGCAGTGCAACAAGGTCCTCAAATTGAGTCGGCTTTAGATTCACAACAAGCTCGCGCATGCCAGAGCTTTCAAGCTGGAAAACTCCAAGGCAATCTCCTGTGCTGAGCATTTCAAAAGTTTTCCTGTCATCAAGATTAATATTATCAATATTGCAGTCTATATCTTTTGTCTTCTTTATCAAAAATAGCGTCTTATCTATAAGAGATAATGTTTTCAATCCCAGCAGATCCATTTTTAAAAGCCCGATTTCCTGAATGTCTTCCATCTTATACTGCGTAACTATATCAGTATCTCCTTCACGCTGGATTGGTGTATATTGATACAGATCCTCGGCAGAGATTACTATACCTGCGGCATGAATGGAATCCTGGCGAACTATTCCTTCAAGAGATATTGCAGTATCTATAACTTCCCTGATTTTTTCATTGGTGTTATATATTTCCTTTAACTCGGGAACTAAATTCATCGAGTTGTTTATGGTTACATTAAGCTCCATGGGGATAAGTTTTGCAATTCTGTCAACCTCAGAATAAGTTACTTCCAGCACCCTGCCGGCATCTCTAATAGCCTGGCGTGCTGCCATAGTTCCAAATGTTATAAGCTGTGCCACTCTGTTTTCACCATATTTTTGGGAAACATATTTTAATACCCGGTCTCTTTTTTCATAACAAAAATCTATATCAATATCGGGCATATTCTTTCTTTCCTCATTAAGAAATCTCTCAAAAAGCAGCCCGTATTTTAATGGTTCTATATCTGTTATGTTTAGAAGATAAGAAACAATGCTTCCTGCAGCCGAGCCTCTTCCCGGACCTACCCTGATATCATTGTTTTTTGCAAATTTAATTAGGTCCCAGACAATTAAAAAATATTCTGCAAAGCCCATTTTTTTAATGACTTCAAGCTCTTTGTTTATTCTAGTTTCAATTTCCGGTGTTACTTCCTTATACCTGACTTTTAAACCTTCACGACAAAGGCTGGCAAGATACTGGTCGGGAGTAAAAGTTTCCGGAACCTCGAATGGAGGAAGGAGGCTCAAGTTTAAAGTCAGTTCCAGATTACAGCGTTCCGCAATTTCAACGGTGTTCTCAACTGAACCCGGGAAGTCTTTAAAGAGCTCTGCCATCTGATTGTAGTCTTTAAAATAATATTCACTTGTTGGAAATTTTAACCTTTTGGCTTCGTTTATTGTTGCCCCTGTTTGTATGCAAAGCAGAACATCGTGCGACTTGCTGTCCTGCTTGGTAAGATAGTGGACATCATTGGTGCATACTGCAGAGATTTTAAATTCTTTTGACAGGTCAAATAAAATTTTATTTATATTTTTCTGTTCAGGTATGCCTGAATCCTGAAGCTCAAGAAAAAAATTATTCCTGCCAAAAATATCTATATATTCTTCAATAGCTTTTCTGGCTTCAGGCATTTTCCCGTTCCGGATATAACGGGGTATTTTGCCGCTGATACATCCACTCAAGGCGATTATTCCATCTTTATATTGTGCCAGTAACTCACTGTCTACCCTTGGTTTATAATAAAAACCCTCGATAAATCCAAGGCTTACAAGCTTCATAAGGTTTTTATAGCCGGTATTGTTTTCAACAAGCAGGGTAAGGTGATTCGAAACTTCTTCCCTGTTTTCCTTTTCAAGCTGTTTGTCCCATCTGCTGTTAGGTGCCTGGTATATTTCACAGCCAATGATGGGCCTGATCCCTGACTTTACCGCTGTTTTGTAAAATTCAATTATTCCATACATAACGCCGTGATCCGTGAGAGCAATGGCGGACATG
>CAZFFH010000026.1:0-3786 GCA_964518375.1 uncultured Actinomycetota bacterium | reverse complement strand
TTACTTGTATTAAATTCATAAAATTTTTAAATTCATCATACCTGCAGCATAGCCGGCACCAAAACCATTGTCTATGTTCACAATAACAATCCCTGGACTGCAGCTGTTAAGCATTGTCAGGAGCGGTGAAAGCCCGTTGAAGCTTGCGCCGTATCCCACACTTGAGGGAACTCCAATTACCAGGCAGTCTACAAGTGAACTGACTACTCCGGGAAGGGCTCCTTCCATTCCGGCTACTGCGACGATTACATTTGATTTCATCAGTTCGTCCTTGTAGTTTAGGAGCCTATGTATCCCTGCTATTCCCACATCATAAATCCTTTTTACATTATTCCCCATAAGATATGCAGTTATTGCTGCTTCTTCAGCTACCGGGATATCGGATGTGCCGGCACAAATGACTGTAATTCCCTCTTTCAAATTAGCTTCATCTTCCGGAAATTTGGTAAAAATCAAATTTGCCTTTTCATTATATTCTAAAAAAGGAATCCCCTTTTTTAGAAGTCTGTAAACATCCAGGTTGGTCCTGGTCACAAGCAGAATTTTTGAATAATTTAATATTTTTTTTGCTATCTGGACAATTTGGTCCGGGGTTTTGTTTTGTCCAAAAATAACCTCAGGAAAATTACGCCTCAAGTTCCTGTGATGATCTATTTTTGCAAACCCTATATCTTCAAAATATAATTCCTTGATTTTTGAAACGAAAATTTCCTTATCAATTTCACCTTCACTATACTTTTCTAAAAGGAGTTTTATTAATTTATTTATTTCATTTTCCATTAGCCAGAGTCTCTTTCCATGTTCATAAGGCCGTAAACGATGCTATCCTCAAGAGCTTGCCAGCTGGCTTCAATGATGTTTTCAGATACGCCTATAGTTCCCCAATTCTTATTTCCGTCAGTTGATTCAATAAGTACCCTGACTACAGCTCCGGTACCTTCTTTTTCATCCAGAACCCTAACCTTGAAGTCTGTTAACTTTATCTTTGACAGTTTTGGATAGAAGCTGCCAAGAGCTTTTCTAAGAGCAAAGTCAAGAGCATGGACAGGGCCGCCGCCTTCAGCAGTTTCTATAATTCTATTTTTATCGATTAGTATTTTTACAGTGGCTTCAGAAATCATTGTTCCATCAGTTCTCTTTTCATTTAAAACCCTAAAACTTTCCAGGATAAAGAAATTTTTCTTAATTCCTGCAATATCTTTAACCAGAAGTTCAAAGCTCCCGTCAGCAGCTTCAAATTGATACCCTTTATATTCCAGGTTCTGGATCATGTTCAAAATCTTGTTTACGCTCTCAATGTCATTTTCAAGATCAATTCCAAACTCCTTGGCTTTTACTATTATAGATTTTTTACCTGACAATTCGGATACAAGTATTTCTCTCGTGTTGCCTACCATTTCCGGCTTAATATGCTCAAAAGCTTCGGTAACTTTACTCACGCCGCTAACATGCATTCCCCCTTTATGTGCAAACGCATTTCTCCCTACAAATGGCTGATTTGGATCGGAAATTTGATTAGCAACTTCATTTATATAGCGGGATAAATTAGTCAGATGCTTAAGATTACCCTCGGGAAGACACTTCTTGCCCAGTTTTACTTCAAGGTTGGGAATAATCTGGCACAAATCAGCATTTCCGCATCTTTCTCCAAAACCGTTGATAGTTCCCTGAACCATTTTAAACTGTTTCACTCTTTCAACTGAAATTATAGAGTTTGCAACGGCACATCCGCTGTCATTATGAAAATGGACACCAAGTGGAATTTTAATTTTTTTGCTGACTTCTTCAACTATTTCCAGGGTTTCCCATGGCAGGAAACCACCATTTGTATCACACAACACTATAAAGTCCACTCTTGCATCCTGGGCAGCAAGAAGCGTCTTTATCGCATAACCCGGGTCAAGCCTGTATCCATCAAAAAAGTGCTCCCCGTCAAATATGACTTCCGGACAATTTTTTTTCAAAAAAACCAGTGAATCAAAAATCATTTCCAGGTTATTCTCAAGAGTGGTTTCAATCACTTTTTCAACTTGCAGCGTTGAAGACTTTCCAAAAATGCATATGCATTCTGACCCTGAATCAATCATCATTTTTAAATTTTCATCTTCTTGGGCAAAGGTGTTTTTATATTTGGTTCTACCGAAAGCGACTATTTTGGAATTTTTGTATTTCCTTTTTTTAAGCTCCAAAAAAAGTTCCTCATCCTTAGGATTGGATGCAGGAAAACCCACCTCAATATAGTCAATGCCAATATCATCAAACTTATCTATTATCTGCAGTTTATCCCTGACTGAAAATGAAATGTTTGCGCTTTGTGCTCCATCTCGAAGAGTTGTATCAAAAATATAAATTTTTTCTTTGTCCATTTTCTCCAGTTTTTTATTTTTAATATCAAAAATTCAAAACCTATGTCTTTTACTATGCTTATGCTGATATCTATGTGTTTAACTTTTCCCTTGTATGGTTGATATAACCACCGTCCGATATTATTTCCCGGATAAATTCGGGAACAGGATTTATTGCAAAAATTTTACCTGTAGTTATATCTTTAATTTCACCTTTGTCCAAATTGACCTCAAGCTCGTCACCATCATTTATATTTTCACTCGCTTCAACGCCTGGGATAACAGCGAGCCCTATATTTATAGCATTTCTAAAAAATATTCGCGCAAAAGTCTTTGCAATTATTAACTTGACACCACTTGCTTTTATTGAGAGCGGTGCATGTTCTCTTGAAGAACCACACCCAAAATTATCGCCTGCAACTATTATTTTTCTTGCTTTAAGTTTTTCCTTGAAATTTTCATCCAGATCCTCAAAACAATGAGCAGCCAGTTCGTCTTCTCTGCTTGTATTCAAATACCTCGCAGGGATTATCACATCAGTATCTACATTGTTTCCGTACTTTATTACCTTTTCCTTAATTATCATTATTGCAAAACCTCCTCTGGTGTAGCAATCTTTCCCGCAATTGCCGAAGCTGCAGCAACAGCCGGCCCGCTCAAATAAACTTCACTTTTTGGATGTCCCATTCTACCTACAAAATTCCTGTTTGTTGTTGATACTGCCCTTTCACCCTCAGCAAGTATTCCCATGTGTCCGCCGAGGCATGGGCCGCATGTAGGTGTAGAAACTACACAACCCGATTCTATAAAAGTTTTAATATATCCCAGATCAAGTGCCTCAAGATAAATACGCTGGGTTGCAGGCAGTATTATTGTCCTTACTTTTTCATTTACTTTCCTGCCGAGCAGTATTTCGGCTGCAATCTTCAAATCCTCAATCCTTCCATTGGTGCAGGATCCTATGACTGCCTGGTCAATTTTTATATCTTTCAGGTCCCTGGCAACTTTTGCATTGGAAGGCAGATGTGGAGCCGAAACCTGAAGTTCCAGATTACTGCAGTCAATCTTGTAGGTCTTGAAATAGCTTGCATTTTTATCACTTTTATATATCTTGTAATCTCTGGTCTCTTTTGGCTCCAGATATTTCCCGGTAATTTCATCAAATTCTACTATCCCAAATTTCCCTCCGGCTTCAACAGCCATGTTGCACATTGTAAATCGGCCATCCATGGAAAGCTGTCTTATTACCGGTCCGCCAAATTCCATTGACATATAAAGCGCGCCATCAACGCCAATCAATCCGATTGTATACAATATCAAATCTTTTCCGGTCACCCAAGGTGTCAATTTGCCTTCATAAATCAATTTTATTGTATCAGGGACCATCAACCATGAAGTTCCGGTTGCCATTGCCACTGCAGCATCAGTACTTCCAACCCCT
>CAZFFH010000025.1:0-14033 GCA_964518375.1 uncultured Actinomycetota bacterium | reverse complement strand
AGACGGCTATTTTGATCCTGACAGAATGGTTTCACTTTTAAAAGCGACGGAGAAAACTGCTCTCAAAGAGGGATTTGCAGGCATAAGGGTAACAGGTGAGATGACCTGGATACTTTCAAAACTTCCGGGAACCGAAAGGTTTATGGAATATGAGAATAAATTAAATGAATTCTTCCCGGGAAGCAAAGCAACTGCAATATGCCAGTATAGTGAAAGCAAATTTGACAATAAAATATTAAATGAAGTAATCAAGGCTCATCCTAAAGTTGGAATTAACGGATTATTTTATAATAATAAATTCTATAAGAAACCTTCTGCATTAAGTTCAAAAGATGAAAAATATTACTCACTGATAACAAAAATAAAAAACCAATAATAATTTTCTTTAAGTAACATATAAGTAAAATTTTTTGAATATGAATGCCAAAAAATTAACAATTCTTATAATTGAAGACAATCCGGCAGATACAAGGCTTATCAAGGAAGCTTTAGCCGAAGGCAATTTCGGAGCCTATAATCTTAAATATGCCGATAGCTTATCAGATGGGCTAAAAAAGATTTCAGAAGAAGACTTTTATATAATTTTACTAGATTTGAGCCTTCCGGACAGCACTGGCTTAGAGATTATAACCAGCATCAGCGAAAAAAATAAGGGCAGTCCATTAATTATATTAAGCGGGACAGATAATTTAGAGATTGCCATAAAGTCTTTAAGTATGGGCGCACAGGATTATTTGGTTAAGGGCCAGTTTGACGGTAATGGTTTAATACGTTCCATAAGATATGCAGTAGAGCGAAAAAATATTGAAGCAGACAGAAAACTATTTGAAGAAACACTGATAAAAGCAGCCAAAGGATGGAGAGCGACTTTTGATGCAATGAAGGAGGCAATAAGCGTTACTGATTTGGAAGGCAGGATAATGCGTGCAAATAAAACAATGTCAATTATGGTTAATAAAAATTTTAAAGAAATCCTCGGAAATACCTGCCGGGATTTATTATTAGATACAGAGCACCCGCAAGACATATGTCCCTTAGAGCGTGCCAAATTATCAAAAAAAAGGGAAATAAGGATTTTTAAAACGGGAGACAAATTTATAGAATGCATCGTGGACCCGATACTGGATGAAAATAACAATGTTATCAGCACGGTGCATATTTTAACCGATATAACTAACATAAAAAAATCAGAAGAAGAAATAAAAGAAAGCTTAAGTAGAATAAAAAGAACCTTTGAACAAACCATCAAAGCCTTAAGCCTGTTGGTAGAAGTCAGGGATCCCTACACATCAGGACATCAAAAAAGGGTATTGGAAACTGCTGTTGCTATTGCTAAAGACCTTGGGCTAACCGGTAAAGCAATTGAAGCTATAAGATTAGCATCATTGATTCATGATATTGGAAAAATATCCATACCCGCTTCAATTTTATCAAAGCCGGGTAAACTTACAGATATTGAAAGAGCCATGATAGAAACCCATCCCATAACAGGCTACGACATAGTAAAAGAAATTGATTTTCCATATCCAATTGCAAAAATAATTCTTCAGCATCATGAAAGGATAAATGGTTCAGGATATCCAGGAGGGCTTAAAGGTGATGGTATCATGATTGAGGCAAAAATTATTGCTGTTTCTGATGTAATTGAAGCAATATCTTCTCACAGGCCTTACAGGGAAGCTCATACTTTAAAAGAATCCTTTGATGAAATATCAAAAAATAAAGGCATTCTCTATGACCCGGGTGTGGTCGATTCTTGCATCAAATTATTTAATAAACAGTAAAACCGTCTTACGGTTCTAAAATTTCATATTTATGCCTGGGGGATCCAAAAGCAAATTCTTATATTATTCTTTTAATAAAACTATCTCTTCATTTTTTTTCTTTTTGTTTTTTGGGTATACTTTTATTTCTATACTTAATCCAAGATTGCCAAGATATTCTATTAATGTAGAAATTTTCATATCTTTTCTTGATTCCAGTTTGGATACACTTGACTGAGAAAAGGATTTAATATCTTCCTGCCTGATACCTAATTTTTCCCTTATCTCAGCTAATCTGATTTGAAGTATTTCTTTTCCAGCTTCACTTTGAGCATTTTCAATTCTATCTTTTGACAGAGTTGACGCTAATTCATCAACAAAGTCAATTTTATTTTTTTCCTTGTTTGTTGTTTTCATTTTTCCTCCTTGATGCTAAGTATTTATCAAATAAATTGTCAGCGATCGGAATCATTTTTTCATAAAATCTTTTATCTCCACATTTATCTCCTCCAATCAGTAGAACAGCCTTTCTGTCCGGGTCAAATATGAATAAAATCCTAAATAATCTCTTTTTATTTTGAATTCTTAATTCTTTCATGTTTTTATGCCGACTTTGCTTCAAAGTGTCAACATAAGGTCTCCCAAGATTCGGTCCAATTTCTTTTAAAATTATTATATTTTTCAATATTGCTTCACGGGCATCATCATCAAGTGTTTTGGTCCATTTTGCTAATTCTTCGGTTCTTTTTATTTCCCACACAGGCTTAATATATCAATTTTGAATATGAAGTCAAGTGAATATTTTTATTATCAGCGATTAATCATCTTGGCTCAATTTCCCCCCAAATAAGCATAACTTAAGCCTAATTTTATAATATTATCAAAAAATAAAGGCACTCTCTATGACCCGGACGTGATCGATTCCGTCGGGAGTTATTTTTCAATAACCAGCCTTGCAAACACTCTTAGCAGTGCCGGAATTAAAGCTAATCCCGTAACAATCGGCAACTATATTGAATATTTAAAAATAGACCGCGAATTTAAAAACCTTGAAATGATTAAAGACAATTACAGAAAAATAGTTGTCACTCTTGACCCCGTTTCTTTTGGAAACCGCAGCGGAGTTGAACACTTTAGAGCATGGGAATGGATAAAATAGAATCCTGCTTTCACAGAGGTGCAAATCTTTCAACCATAAAAGTCCAGTATTTTCTTTACAACCTTATAATCCTCAATAAATGTAATAATTCTGTTGCATGTCAAGCTGCCCAACGTATAAATGCCGCTAACGTATAAATTAACGTGCGGCTATAACCCGATTGCTATCATAACAGCTTTTTCTATTTCCTTTATTTTTTCGTTGTTTATCTTGCCTGCAAAGGGTCCTCTTATAAGCAAGAATTTGTCTATTGTTGTTACCTGCTCACATTTAGCCATTGATGCCTTTGATAATCCGCCTTCACCCTCTTGAAGTAAAACATGGGTAGGAGATGACCTTAAATTTGCAGACAAAGGCACAACAATTATGTCATTTGCCAACTCGTTTCTAATATCTAAAGAGATCACCAGTGCAGGGCGGTTCTTAATATCATTTGGCTTTGAAGGCAGATTAACTAAATATATCTCTCCTCTTTTTGGATACTCAATCATTCCATGACCTTTTTGCACTTTCTGCCGCTGCCTCCGTCCATTCTTTATTTTCCTTCTTCTCTTCTTCAGTAAGAGATAGATAATAAGCCTTGATATCCTTTTCGATTGCCTTTTTTTTTGACACAGATAGCCAATCTCGCAGTATTTCTTCCATCAACTGACTTCTCGGGGTTCCTTTTACCCTGGCAATTTCGTCTATTTCACTGGATAAGTCACTGCTGATTGTTATTGTAAGTTTTGCTTTACGCATGGTATTTACAGATGCCATATTAACTTCCTTTTTATCTTACTAATTATAAGA
The DNA here is from genome assembly GCA_964518375.1 of uncultured Actinomycetota bacterium. Taxonomy (GTDB): domain Bacteria; phylum Actinomycetota; class Humimicrobiia; order Humimicrobiales; family Humimicrobiaceae; genus JAHILC01. The sequence goes on along the minus strand of CAZFFH010000025.1, from coordinate 10,319 downwards.
CATTATAGGTTGAATCACAATGAAGATTTTTGTACTTTTAATTGTATATTTTTTATAAATTAACAATCTTTTCAGACTGTCCCGCAAGTTATTATATTATAATATATATAATTATGCAAATACATATATATGTTATATAAGTTAAAGATTTTCCCATGGTTGTTGCTTATGGTTCTAAAATTTTGCCTATAAACAATATATTGCCGGTCCTGTCATCCCCTATAAGCAGAATAAAAGGCCTGTTTACTATAAATTCTACCGGTCTTACTGCAGTAGCACCCATACCCATTGATGATGCAGCAGCCGCAACAGTGCCTTCTTCATTTACTTCAATAATGGCCTTGTGCTCGATTTGGGAGATAAACATTAGAGGAGCAATAGAACTGAAATCAGCTTTCTCAGCGCTAAATGCATTTACCATCCCCAAATTTTTTAGCGGTTCAATCAGGCTTTTTGCTCCATATTCAATATTAAATCTTGGAAACTTAAGCATTGCTTCTGTGCTCATAGCTTCTGAAATATATTTATTTAACAAATCACGGGATAAGCTATTTGTAAAATCATTTATGCCAATACCTTCATTCGGAAGCAAGACATACATTGCGGCCTTACCTCTGCCATAAGGCATTCTTATCATTTGAAAGTCATCGCCTTGGCAGTATTCATATTTTTTATTATTGGCCATCATCTGGACTTTTTTGATATTTTTATCTATCAGGAAAAAATCATCCTCTTTTGTATCTTCAGCTTTAAATTTATCTGTCCATTGCCCTTTAAAATAAATGGCATTCACCAGATACATTACGGCATCTTTTAGTGCCTGGGGACTTACAATATTGCTGATCTTACCTTCTGTTGCTTTGCTTACCCAATCATTCATTTTGCCTGCAGTATCGGGGTTATTAAAATCTTCGTTATGAATTGAAGCATTATAATAATTTCCTGCCAGGTCAGTAAAATCCTTTTCTATGCTAAAGTCTTTTTTACACCAGATTGAATTACCTGTATATATCTGAACCATTTCATCTATATCTGTCATGCTGGAAAGGAGAACTTTAAAAGATGAGTTAAGTTCTTCTATGTTGTAGTCTTTAAATTCCAGGGTTTCTGCAATTTCCTGTTGTGTTGAGTTTTTTGCACCGTTATATGCCATTGCTGCTGCAAGAGAAATACTGATGGGTGAAATAAAAACATTTGTATTTTTATCCTCATTTGAAAGTTCTTTAAATATCTTCAGAGCAAAATCGGTATTTAAACTAACGAGGCCTTGATCAACGCTTTCTGCCATTTTATCCGACTGCTTGTTTGCTTTAGTTTCTTTAGGCGTTTTTCTAAAAAGACCAGTCACGTCGAAACAACAACCGGTAGCATATAGTAAGATTGTAAAAACTACTAATATGGCAGACACAAGAAGAATTGTTTTTCTTAAACTCATATCTTAAACTCAACAAAATAAATATATTTTTTATAAAAATTATAGTGTAAAAATTACACACCATAATTATATCACAAATTTTTATAAGTATTTTCTCTTCGAAGTTTTACTTCCAAAATATTAATTATTTTATCGGTATCATTAATAAAATAAAACTAAATTGTTACTAATAACCACTTGTATTATTAATTAAAATAATCTATATTAAGTTAATGGTCATTAAGTTAAAGGTGGTTACCTTATGAAATTTTATGGAAGAAAAAAGGAAATATCATTGATAGAACATTTTTTTAATACCGTTAAAACTAAGGGTTCCAGGATCCTGGTAATGATAGGGCGCAGGAGAATTGGCAAGACCCGTCTTGTTCTTGAATCTGTAAAAAATAAGAATTACTTATATTTTTTTACAAAGAAAAAAAAGATAAATGAAATTATATCAGAATGGTCTAATGAAATTAAAAATAAATATGGGGAAGTATTCTATGGAAATTTTGCTTCTTTTGAAGATTTGGTGAAATTTTTATTTGATTTTTCAAAGAAAAAACCGATTATTTTAATATTTGATGAAGTTCAGAATCTTCTATATTCAGACCCATCAGCATTTGGTACATTTCAAAAAATATTTGATCTTAATAAAGAAGAAACTAATGTTTTATTGATTTTTCTTGGCTCATCCTTTTCTTTAATGGAAAGAATATTTAAAAATTCAAAAGAACCTCTATTTGGGAGAGCCTCGGAGATCATCCGGCTTTCATATTTACCTTTAAAAACGCAATTAGAGATCTTAAAAGACAATGGATTTAATTCCGGAAAAAATTTATTGCATGTCTTTTCAATCTTTGATGGTATTCCTAAATATATTGAAGAACTTATGGATCTGGGAAAGAAAAGTTTTGACGAAAGTATCCGTGAACTTATAACTAAAAGAGATTTTATCTGGGAAGAAGGAGAAAATTTAATAAAAGAGGAATTTGGAAAAGAATACTCTTCTTATTTTTCAATACTTTCCGCGGTATCCAAAGGTAGAAGAAGATTAAATGAAATAGAGCAATTTACCGGGATAAGAGATGTGGGATCATATTTAAAAAATCTGGAAGAAATCTATAAGATGATTGAGAGAAGGCTGCCGATAACCAGTAAAAGCACAAAGGAAAGAAATGGAAAGTATTATCTTAGTGATAATTTTTTAGATTTCTGGTTTAGGTTTATAGAATCAAAGAGAATGTTAAAGGAAACCGGAAAAGCAAATGATGCTTTTATTGAAATTTGGAATGAATTGCCAGCCTATGAAGGAAGAAAGTTAGAAGATCTGGTCATTCGTAAGATGATCGAAGAAAATCCTTTGAATATAAAGTTTTCAAGAGCCGGAAAATACTGGAACAGAAAAGGAGATATAGAAATTGATGCTATGGTGTTAGATGATGAAGAAAAAAAAGCGTATCTATTTGAAGTAAAATCAAATAAGGAAAAAATTACTAAAAATACCCTGGAGAATTTAAAACGAAAAGGGCAGAAAGTTTATGAGTTTGAAAATTATGAGTTAATAACCAAGTCAGCATATATTGGAAAAGAAGATGTGATAATAGAATAACTGTAAATTTGAAAAGAATGACAAAGTTCAGTTATAGTAGTTTTTAAAAAAATAAATGATGTGCAGAAAATTATAGGAATAGCTATAGAATAGCAGAGGTGGCTGTTTTTATCTTTGCCCACTCATCTTTTAAGGTTACGGTTCTGTTAAATATTATTTTTTCATTTGTAGAGTCAGTGTCCACGCAGAAATATCCTAACCTTTCAAATTGGAAAATGTTTGAAGGTTTTGCTTTGCCAAGAGATGGCTCGAGCCTGCAGTCCTTAACTACTTTCAATGAATACGGGTTTAAATTTTCTTTAAAATCATGGCCTTCTTCTACTTTAAGTGGATTTTCCTTTATAAAAAGATTATCAAACAACCTGGCTTCTGCCGTCAGGCAATGTTTGGCGCAAACCCAGTGAAGAGTTGCTTTTACCTTCCTGCCGTCAGGCGCGTCTCCTCCTCTGGTGGCAGGGTCGTATGTACAATGAAGTTCTAAAATATTGCCATCTTTATCCTTAACTACATCAACGCACTTTATAAAATAAGCATACCTTAGCCTCACTTCTCTTCCCGGAGCCAGCCTGTAAAATTTTGAAGGTGCATCTTCCATAAAGTCGTCTCTCTCTATGTATAAAATTTTTGAAAACGGTATATTCCTGGTGCCTGCGCTGATGTCTTCGGGATTATTTATAGCAGAGAGCTCTTCTTCATGGTCGTCAGGATAGTTATCTATTACAACCTTTAAGGGGTTCAGTACTGCCATAACCCTGGCTGCTTTTTTATTCAGGTCTTCCCTTATGAAATGTTCAAGGAATGTCATCTCCACTGTGCTTTCTGCTTTTGACACCCCTATTTGCAAACAGAAATTGCGGATTGCTTCCGGAGGATAACCTCTTCGCCTCATACCTGAAATGGTAGGCATTCTTGGATCATCCCAGCCATTTACATATTTTTTTTCTATCAGTTCAAGCAACATCCTTTTGCTCATCACGGTATACGTAAGGTTAAGCCTGGCAAACTCTATCTGCCTGGGGTGATGTATGCCAAGTTGCTGGATGAACCAGTCATAGAGCGGGCGGTGGTCCTCAAACTCCAGGGTGCATATTGAATGTGTAATATTTTCAATGGAATCTGACTGTCCGTGCGCCCAGTCATATGTTGGATAAATACACCAATTACTTCCTGTGCGGTGATGGCTTTCATGCAGTATGCGATACATCACGGGGTCTCGCATATTAAGGTTGGGTGAAGACATGTCTATTTTTGCCCTCAGTACCTTTGAGCCGGCAGGATATTTGCCTTCCCGCATTTCTTTAAGTAGACGGAGGTTATCTTCTTGAGAGCGGTTTCTGTAGGGACTTTCTTTTCCTGGTGTTGTGAGTGTGCCTCTGTACTGCCGTATCTCTTCAGCGCTTAAGGCACAAACGTATGCTTTGTCCTTTTTTATCAGCGCCATAGCAAAATCATAAAGCTGTTCGAAGTAATCAGAAGCATAATATTGGCGCTGCCCCCAGTCAAATCCCAACCATCTTATATCTGTCTTTATAGATTCTACATATTCAGATTCTTCTTTTGTCGGGTTTGTGTCATCAAACCTCAAGTTGCAACTGCCGTTAAACTCTTCGGCAAGTCCAAAATTTAAGCATATAGATTTTGCATGCCCGATATGGAGGTAACCATTGGGTTCAGGAGGAAATCTTGTGTGAATTTTTTTAGTACTGCCTTCTTTTTCTAAGCCTGTCCTGATTATTTCTCTTATAAAGTCTGATTTCTCATTACTATCACTCATAGATTACCTTTTTTAGAATTTAAATATTTTAGTGAAAGTAGAATAACATTTTAGGAAATTGAGTGCAATGAACCTACCTTGAATAGTTTATAAAATAATTATAGGATATGCTTTGAATTTAAAAAAATAGAAAATTTTTTATGGAACTAAAATATTCAAAGAAAATATCTGCTAAGTTAAAAATAGCCGCCGGCAGTGTTTCTGCTGCATTAGAACTTTTAGAGCAAGGCAACACCATACCTTTTATTTCAAGATACAGAAAGGAAGCTACGGGTAATCTTGACGAAATTCAAATACTCGATATAAAGAAGGAATCGGATCGTCTGGTAGAAATTGGCAGTAGAAAGCAAACCATACTTAAGGAGATTGAAAAACAGGGCAGCCTTACTGCAGAGCTCAAAAAAATAATAGAAGAAACAGACAGTCAAACAATACTTGAAGATATATACCTGCCTTTTAAACCAAAAAGAAAAACAAAGGCTGACACAGCCAAAGAAATGGGTCTTGAGCCACTGGCAAAATTAATCTTTTTACAGAAAGAATTTGATATCCGTAAAGAAGCAGAAAAATATATAAATGATAGTGTCAAAAACACAGATGCGGCACTTGAAGGGGCAGGATATATAATAGCTGAATGGATAAGTGAGGATAAGAAGGTAAGGCAGACAGTCAGGAGTATTTTTGAAAAAGAAGCTATTGTGCGCTCGACACTAATTAAAGGAATGGAGGAACAGGGAGCAAAATACAGGGATTATTTTGATTTCAGCGAACCTATAAATAAAATTTCATCTCACCGTTTCCTGGCAATAAAAAGAGCAGAGAAGGAAAAAGTACTCAAAGTTTCTATATTGCCCCGGGAAATTGACTGCCTTGAGATAATGGAGAAGCTGCTGGTATTATCCAAAAACCAGGCATCAGACATGGTAGGGGTTGCAATAAAAGATTGCTACAAGAGGCTTCTTTGTCCATCCCTGGAAACAGAGCTTACCAATATTGCCAGGCAAAAAGCAGACGAGGAAGCTATAAAAGTATTTGCCGATAACTTGCGCCAATTACTTCTTGCTCCTTTCCTTGGCAGAAAAAGGATTTTAGCCATAGATCCTGGTTTTAGGACAGGATGTAAGGTGGTTTGTTTAAATGAACAGGGAGACCTGCTTTTTGATGATGTTATATATCCTCACATGCCGGTAAATAAGGCAGAAGAGTCAGAAAAGAAAATAAAAGATATGGTCAGTAAATATAATATAGAGGCAGTAGCCATAGGAAACGGTACTGCCGGCAGGGAAACCGGCCAATTTATTAATTCAATTTTAGGCGGTAAAGGTGTAAAGGTTTTTATTGTCAGCGAAAGCGGAGCTTCCATATACTCTGCTTCAGCTGCAGCCAGGGAGGAATTTGCAGACTATGATGTTACTGTAAGGGGAGCGGTTTCAATTGGAAGAAGGCTGATGGATCCACTTGCAGAGCTTGTAAAAATAGATCCAAAATCCATAGGAGTGGGGCAGTATCAGCATGACGTTGACCAGTCAAAATTAAAGGAAAGACTGGACTTTGTTGTAGGAAGTTGTGTCAATTCGGTAGGTGTTAATATTAATACTGCCAGCAAGCATCTGCTTATGTATGTATCGGGCCTGGGCCCTAAAATTGCACAAAATATTATTGAACATAGAAAAGAAAAAGGCGCATTCTTGGCAAGAGATGATTTAAAAAATGTTTCCAAGCTGGGCGAGAAAGTTTTCGAGCAGTGTGCAGGGTTTTTAAGGATTGAGGACGGCAGCAATCTCCTGGATAGAACTGCCGTTCACCCTGAAAGCTACTATGTTGTGGAAAAAATAGCCGGGGATTTAGGACTGGATATCAATGCTTTAGTAGGCAATGAGAATATTAATAATAGCATCAAAGATAAAATTAATTTGCCGGATTATGTTGATGATAAAGTGGGGCTTCCTACCTTAGAAGATATACTTGCAGAACTTGCAAAACCAGGTAGAGATCCCAGGGAAAATGTAGATGATTTTGAATTTAAAAAAGATGTTGTCAGCATGGAAGATTTAAAGATAGGCATGCTTTTAAATGGAATAATTAATAATATAACTAATTTCGGAGCTTTTGTGGATGTTGGAATAAAAGAATATGGGCTGATACATATATCAGAGCTTTCACATAAATTTATTAAAAGTCCCCATGAGGTTGTAAAAATAAACCAGAAGGTTAATGTAAAAGTAATAGATATAGATAAGGATAGAAAAAGGATATCCTTATCACTTAAGGATTTAAGTTAATAATAAATTAGAGATCAAAGGAGCTAAAGTGAAAGAAATATTTGAAAGGCGAAGTATAAGAAAATATTCAAAATTACCTATATCTGATGATGACATTGAAAAATTGCTTAGGGCCGCTATGGCTGCTCCTTCAGCAGGAAATCAGCAACCCTGGGAATTTATAATCATAAAAGATAAGAACATCCTGACTGATATAACAAAGGTGCATCCTTACTCTCAAATGTTAAAAGAGGCTTCTGTTGCGATAGTGATTTGTGCTGATTTAGACAAAGAAAAACATGATGGTTATTGGGTGCAAGACTGTTCGGCTGCGACAGAGAATATTCTTATTGAAGCACAGCATTTAGGACTAGGTTCAGTATGGCTTGGTGTTTATCCAAGAGAAGATAGGGTTAAAGGATTAAAAGAATTGCTTGACCTTCCTGAAAGAGTAGTACCGTTATCAATTGTCTCATTAGGATATCCGGCGGAAAAAAAAGGTCCTTCTAACAGGTATGATAAATTAAGAATTCACATAAATAAATGGTAAATTGATGACAGTAATTAAATGTTAAGAATCAAACCAGGCTGCCACATTTATTTCTTTCTTCATAAAGTCTTCATTTTTATGCAGTATAATTAAATCCAATGATATTAAAATAGTGACACAATCTTCCTCGGATTTGGCTTCAAGCACGACCGAAAGTCAATCCTCTTCCAATCCACCTTTAGCTTTATCTGAAAACGAGAAAGTGTATGACTACGAGGGTGATGACGAGGATGGATCTTACTATAGCCAGTCTTCGCAATCAACGGCAAATCAGGCAAACACTACTGATACTTCTACAGCCAGCACAACTACAACTGATACTGCCCCAACAACCAGTGCAACAACAACTACTACAACAACCGTTGCGAATGCTCTTTATAAAGATGTCTGAAAACAAGAAATTGCTTACAGAAGGCAAGCCCTATAACCAGTAACCGCTGGGAAGTGGGTTTATAATAAAAGGGTGACGGAGGGGCTTGTATTAGCGATGAATCAGAGTAATGTCTTAAGGAGCAAAGAAGCCCCATTGTTAAGAAATCTTAAACGCTGGGTTTGACGTGGCGGGAGCTGGAAACTTGTAAGGCTAATCATTGTAGTGAATAATGCATGGCAACAGCTTTTGGAATTCTGTTTAGGTCGTCTCCGATTCTTTGTATTTCTTCTCTCAAGTCAAATTCATCCTGGATTCCCATCCAAAAATCTGCGGAGTTACCGAAGTATTGAGATAATCTTAAAGCTGTATCAGCAGTTATCCTGCGCTTACCTTTAAGAATCTGAGACGCACGCGTAGCAGGCATTCCCGTATCCTTAGATAACCTGTAAGCAGTAATTTTTAAAGGCTTTAGAAATTCTTCTAAAAGAATCTCACCTGGTGTAATATTATTAATTTTTTCCATAACTTTTTTCTCCTAATGATAATCAGTTATTTCAACAAAACTGGCAATTCCATTTTCCCAACAAAAACAAATTCTCCATTGGTCATTAATTCTAATGCTGGATTGCCCTTGCCTGTCACCAGTTAATTGTTCAAGTTTATTTCCCGGTGGAATTTTTAAATCATTTAAATCTTTTGCTCTATTTATAATTATTAGCTTTCTCAGCCCGATCCTCTGAATATCTCTGGGCAATTGCCTGGAGTATTGCTGTTTCCAAATTTTTTCAGTTTCTTTATCTCGAAACGAAACTATCATGTGATTATATTAACGTATTGCGTTATTAATGTCAAAGGTATTAGAAATAGAATCATTATATTTTTTTAAAATATACAAGACAAAGATATTTTGTGGCTGGGGAGAGGTGTGAAATTTCGAACCAATTTATAAAAGAAATAATTACACTAATGCAGAGTATTGGGTAATTTTTATTTCTCTATCTTTGCGCCAACAGTTTAATTTTATACAGATACATTAGCAATTAGTATTAGTAAAAATATGCTATAAAAAAAGATACTTAGTCTTAGTAAAAGAAATAATTAGCGATTGATTTCAATAATTTACTTCTCTACTTTAATATCTATAACCAAACTTAAAATCAATGATTAGGGGTTTACACCAAAATCAATACAAATATTCTTAAATTCCTCAGATTCTAAAAATTCCCTTAAAATATCTTCCCTACTTATGCCCTTACTTAGCTTTAATAGCCAGGTCTCATTTCCAAACTCCTCGGGTTCGCGGTTTAGTATCTGATTATAAAGAAAAGTCATATATTGCTGATCTGAATAATCTTTTATTATATTCTGGCATTCCTGTCCAAAAATAAAATCAAATATCATTTCTTTGCCAGTTATAATGCCGTCTTCAAGTCTTTCCAGCCAGGCATTAAATCCGATATCTTCAGGTTCCCTGAATAGTAACTTATTATAATAATATGTTATAAATCCACTGGATGTCTTCTCGTAAACTCTTGGTTTATTAACAATAGTATTTTGACCAGAGTCTTGATTAGTTTGGTTTTCACCTAGGTTGCTGCCTGCATTGCAACCTGAGCCTACAATAAAACTCTCATTTTTACTAGCGGCCCAGAACCTCCAACCATCACCGTCAACATAGAGCATTGCTACGTAGACACCGTCATCAAGATCTATGTTATATTCTTCTATAGTAAATGCCGGTGGTGAATTGGTCTGGTAGTCATCATCAAAAACAAGATAATCTTCCCTGTCATCGTTATCTAAGTCCAAAAATTCTTTGAGGCTAGAAAAACCACAATAATTATATATTTCCAGTTTATATTCTTTTACATATTCTATATTATTATAAATCTTGATATATGTAGAAGGCCCGGGAGTTATAGTGTCAAAACCGAATTCTGTATTTTCGGTAATAGTAATTAACTCAGTATCACTGGCTATCAGAGCATCTGAAGAGGGGTTGTAAAAATGTCCAGTACCGTCTCCAGTGGTATAAACTAACAGTTCTGCAGTATATTGCCCTGATGCCTGAAAAAAATCAGGCCTTACTTTCGTAGCAACATTTATTAGACCATACTCACGGGAATTTGTACCCGTGCTCAATTGAAAATAATAAGGTCCCCCATCGGTATAATTGCTAAAATTCATTGTATAGGTCACCGTATATCCAACTGCAACAGTAGTTGGGCTTACACTCAGTGTTCCGGTTGGATCAGCAAATAAACTTCCTGGCAATAAAAGAAGTGAAAGAAATATTATTAAAGTGAATGCTGAAACTAATTTAAATCTTCTCATG
>CAZFFH010000024.1:0-14855 GCA_964518375.1 uncultured Actinomycetota bacterium | reverse complement strand
GAATGAATTTTTATATTCTCAATGCCGACTATTTTTAAAAATATGCATTTTACCTGGCCTTCACACCTGACTTCTAAATATTTAGGATTATCCGTGCCCCCGGCAATATCATAATTGATATAATTTAAAATGAAATTTTGCTTCGGCTTATAATTTTGTTCAAAATACTTAAACAGAACCTGCTCAAAGCTGCTGTCAAGAATGCTACTACCAGAGCTCTGGGCATAATCTATATCTATTTTTTTGCAGGCTTCCTCCGCTGCAATCATGCAGGCTTTATTTAGTTCCTCCTTGTAAACAAGCGCTCTTCCAATATCGGTAACCAATCCTATAAGCAAAATAAAAAGTGGCAAAAGAATAGCAGTAAAAATTAAAACATTGCCGGGGCTGCCTTGATTTTCTCGATTCCCGTGCAATTTTTTAAAATTCAACTTTTCCAAAATCATTGCCACCCAACCATTCATTTGCATCTGAAGCAGTCCCTTCTTTTTTGATGTTTATGGATCTGTAACCATTTATCGGATTGATGAAATAGACATGAACACTTGCCCCACTGGTCGAGTATAGGAAAACATGCAGGATGCTTTCTATTCCGCCCGCAAAATCAAATTTAGCGCTTGCCTCAACAGATCCCTCGGAAGATTCCGAAACCCGGCCATCAAATATCTCAACTTTATCTGTACCTTTCTCCTTGTACCTGTTAACTTCTTCATAAATATATAACCTGTCTATTTTATTAATAGCATCAGGCATGCCTGTTTCGGGATTAAAAAGTTTCCAGCTGACCTTAAGATCCATACAGCAGTCGTTTCCTTGCGAGTCTTTATGCCACTTTGTAAAAATATATTTAGGATTTTTTTGGACCGCTACTTCGCCGTGGATAGGCTCTGTAAAATAACCATCGCTAACCCATTTTTTTGCATTTTCGTAATGGCCCGTATCTACCCATTCCCTGTCTTTATATTCTTCCCAATAGCCCTGCTGGACCCTGTATGAAGTGTCAACCCAGTATCTGCCTGTTCTTGTCTCCCAGTGAGAGTCATCAACAAGCCTGTAAGCAGTATAAGCCTGCCAGTAACCGGAGCTGACCCATTGCGAGTAATACTGTCTTACCTTTACATACTTTCTTATATAAACCCATTTTACTGCATGAATCCATCCACCCCTGCTTGGCCTGTAATCTATGACATACTTTTCGGCAACATATTTTTCGCCATTATATGTTACCGGCTGGAGCCCATAATACTTGGCTGCAAAAGAATAAACGCTCCAGCCATAACTTGTAGTACCCTCAAATATTGTAAAGTTTACAGAACTTAAAACCTCCACATCTCTATACCTGGTTTCATAATGCGACGAGTCCACATACCTGTATGCTGTATAAGAATCAAATCGCCGGGATTCTATCCATACCTTATATTCACCTGTCCTCCAATATCCCTGCGATACAACATAAGATGAATCTACCCACCTTTTATTGGCTACATCCTTGTAATAACCGTCATTGACCCAAACAGCGCAAGTCTCCCAGTGGGAAGTATCCACCCATACTGAGGAGCCTTCGGGAACATCCACCTGGAGCCAGTTGTCTGAGAATAAATTTTGCGGGAAAATAAAAACTATCAAAAAAACAACTGCCAGAAATACTTTTGATATAAATATTTTGTTTATTATTTTTTTTATTTTTTCTTCCATCTCTTAATTTCCTTTTCTTATTCTTTTTCCTCAATTTGCATTACAGATTCTCCAACAATATCAGTATAAGCATTCCCATCAGGTGAAAATGGAAATATCTTTGCAAAAAATACGGGAATCCTATAAACAACCTGAACACTTACGGTATCACCCGGGTCAGTACCGCTAATATTAATATTTGCTTTCAGCCTGTCGCTAAAACTCCAGCCGGGAAGAGTTGCTTTTGCATAATCTTCAATTGAGCCAATCGCTGCCTGCTCCGGATTGTCAGCAAGAGTTGCGGCCCGGCTTGCCTCATAAGATGCTGAATTAACGGCCACCTTGGCGTTAAGAATAAATCCGAACTGCACTATTCCCGACAAAAGAAGCAAAAAAAGTGGCATTATCAAAGCAAGCTCAAGCATGACATTGCCGTATTGGCCAGACTGGTTTTTAGCTTTAGGTTTTATTAATTGCTTTTTCATTCTTTCCTGTGTCTATTGGAAGCTATTTAAAGGCTGCTTACTATGGTCTGAAATACAGACTGAAGCTTGTCTCCAAGAGTTGTCACAACTGCAATACAAACAATCACAACAAGGGCAATATAAAGTGCCATTTCTATCAGTGTTGCTCCCTTTTTGTCATTTGCTATACATGTAATATATGTAATACATGCTGCAATTGATCTTGAGAATATTTTTTGCTTTTTCATTTTTCTCTCCTTACTATTTTTATTTTTTAAAGAATTAAAAATAAATTAAAAAAGTATTTGTAATTGCGGAATTACCGGTATTAAGAAAAGTGCAATAACAGGAATAAAAATGAAAATAAATATTACTATAATTAAATTGCTTTCCAGTTTTTCTGCTTTCATTTTCAAAAAATCTCTCTGGTTTTCTCTCATAACTCTTGATAAGTCCTTTAGAATATCTTTTACAGGATTGCCGATTATTTCAGATTGAGCCAGAACTTTAATTAAGTTTTTAAATTCGCTGCAGAACGAAAGTCTTGCAATAATATTGAAAGCTTCGGGCTTGCTATGACCCTCTAAAATCTTTGCATGAAGCATCCTGAAGAGCTTGCTTGTTTGGCTGTTATAATTTCTGGAAATATAAGTCATTGCCTCATCAAGAGTCAGACCTGCTTTAATCAAGGAAGAAAGCATGTCTACAGTATCCGGAAGCTCGCTAAGTATCTTTTTTCTTATAATTAATATTTTGTTTTTAATAACTTCGACAGGTAAAAAATAAAAGATAATAGCCACCAGAAGAGAATAAAGAATGAAATTCTTTCCAAATAAAAAACCTGAAAAAATAAAAATAATTGCTGAACTAAAAGTTAAAATCAACCTTACGTGTATCAACCCTTCAATAGAGCTTATCCTGATTCCGAGCACTTTTATTATCCCTTGATCTTCAAATAAAAGAGCCAGATCCTGGGCAAGGCTCGTATTTTTTATATTGCCCGGCAAATTCAGTTTCATTTCAAGCCGCTGCCCTCTCCTGTTAAATTAACTAACCTGTTGATCAGCAAAATTCCAATAAAGTAGCTGACAGCAGAGTAAATTAAAATAAGCAACCCTACTCCCGATAATAAATTTTCCAGAAAATTCTTATTAATAAAAGAAGCTATTAGAAGCGAAATTATAGGTATAACCATAATGATATATGAAGTATATTTTGGACCCGAACTCAATATCCTTATATAATTACTGATGCCTTTCTTTTCCCTTATATACTCAATCTGGCTTTTTAAGAATTCAATCAAATCAACACCTTTTTCATTGGCAGCAATAAAACCCATTAGAGTTATTCCAATTATTTTACTTCGGCTTCTTTTTATCATTTTTTCCAAAGCCGCATTTAACAAAATACCTTTTCTGGTATCATTTATGACTGTTTCAAATTCCTTCTTTAAAGGGTCCTCAGCATCTTCTGTAGTTTTTTGAATGGCAACAAGAACATTTGGCGTGGCATATAAATTTCCTACAAGATCAATTAAAAAACTTTCCAGTTGGTCTTCCTTCCTGGCATTTTCCCTCCTGCCACGCAAGTTAATGAAAATAAAAATTAAAACAAAGCAAAAGCTCCCAAGCAGCAAAGAGAATAAGATACCTTGCTTTAAAAAGAGGCCGGGGATGATAATTGCAGAAACTAAAATCGAAATAGTCATTAGAAAAGTTCTTGCATCCATATTCATAGAATTACCTTTGAGCCAGTCCTCAACCATGCAAACAACTGTTCTTGCTTTCCTTTTTTTCCCACCCCAACTCCCACTCCGATCCCCAGCGCCATAAATATCGCTAAAAAAATTATCCTCGAGTTTAGATCTGTTGCTGCCATATCGAGTCAATCTTTTTATGATGTCTCTTTTCTTTGTAACAAAATACAGGGAAAGGCTGCTAAATATGTATAAGAAGCCAAGAACTGTAATTGCGGTAATTGTTATAGACAACTTAATTTGTAATCACCCGCCTCATTTAAATTCTTATCCACTAATACTATTTCACTGATTTTCCTGTTTTTTATGTTCAAGTTTCCATCTTTTTCACATTCAAGGAATAAAACCGTATCAATTGCTCTTGATACTATTTTTTTAATCACGCTGCTGCTCAAGTTAGACTTATATTCCATTGCGAGCATTTCAAGTCTGAGCAGCCCGTCATAGGCCGAATCAGAATGTATGGTACTGAAACTTCCACGATGTCCCGTATTTAATGCCTGAAGCATTTGGTAAGCTGCCATACAATCTCTTACCTCACCTACAATAATTCTATCTGCCTTCATTCGGAGAGTTTCGTAGACAAGCCTGTCCTGGCTTATTTCATTATCTGCTTCCCTTGATTTTGGCCTTGTTGTCAGCATCCTTACGTACGGATGGCTGCTTAGTTTAATTTCAGGCAGGTCCTGAATTATATTAATGATTTCACTTTTGGGAATTAATTTTGCAAGCGTGTTAAGCAAGGTAGTTTTGCCTGAACCCATGGAACCTGCAATTAAAATATTTTTTTTATCCTGAATCAAGCCTTTGAGTACATTAAATATCTTGTTATTAAACATTCCGAGCTCAAGTAAATCCTGGAGCTCAAAATCAAGGCAGTTAAAAACTCTTATAGATATGTAAATCCTGTCAGAGACGGGCGGGATTACTATAGAGCATCTGCTTCCATCATAAAGCTCAGTGTTTAAAAATGGCATTCTCTGGTCAACAGTCTTGCCAGAGCTTGCTTTAATGCGGTCAATTATCAATAGTACTTCATCGATACTGTCAAATACTT
Organism: uncultured Actinomycetota bacterium; assembly: GCA_964518375.1. Lineage (GTDB taxonomy): Bacteria > Actinomycetota > Humimicrobiia > Humimicrobiales > Humimicrobiaceae > JAHILC01. The sequence continues at coordinate 9,904 of CAZFFH010000024.1, read as the reverse complement.
CCCCCAGATACTTCTTTTCACCATTACTTATCACAAGCATTTCCCTGTCTTGAATAAAAATGTCAGTTACTTTCTTGTCTGAAAGATATTTTTCCAGCACTCCCAGGCCAAATATTTCAGAAATAGCATATTCCAGAAAGTCCTGACTCACCTCGAATTCAAGCAATGGAAATCTTCTATAAATTTCACTATTTATAAGCATGAATAATTTGTCTTTGTATTCTGCCCTGTTGAGTGAAAAAGGGTTCAGGAAATCCTTATCATTTTTAACTTTATCCTTAACAGCAGTTATTATTTCTTTTTCCTGTTCGGGATTAAATATTTGATTTTTCTCCAATAACCTATCTTTTAAACTCATCCTTGATTTCCGTTTAACCTGGATAGTATTTTGCTTAGCTGCTTATAAAGCCTTGTTTTAAAAATCTTATTTTTATTAAATACAAAAAGAGACTTGTCGTATCTTGGGTCGTAAGATATAAAAGCTTCTACAGGAAAGCCTGCAATTTTTGCAAAATCCCATATTTTAAAAAGCTTAAATAACTTCTTTTTATTAATAATGACTTTGATTTTATCTTTTGAAATGGCGAATTTCTCAGTTAAAATACAAAACAGGCTTGAAATTCTTGAAAAGCTTTCGAGAGAATACTCACTTACAAGCAAGACAACATCTGATAGCCTTAAAACATCAAGCAGAGTGCCATTAATTACTGTCTGAGTATCAATAATAATACAGCCATATTGGCTGGTTAAGAACTTAAAAAGCTTATGCACATCTGTTTCTTTTATTCTCTCAGCAACTAATGGATCTGAAACACCTTTCATAACATCGAGGTTTTTAAAAATATTCTTTACATAATGCCCAAATTTTTCCGGAAATCTTAAGGCTAGTTCGAAAGATTTTTCAGATTCAATATCAAAAATTGCTCCAAAATCACCAGGCGAGCTATCGACTTCCAGCAGCAAAGTCCTCTTATGCATCTCTTTTGCAAAACATAATCCTGCAGTTATGGCAATTGAAGTTTTTCCTGCTCCTCCTTTATTGGAAATCACGGAAATTATGCAGCACTCTGGATTTTTAGCAGGAAAGACTTTAGTGTTTTTCAACTCAAGGTAGCTGTCAATAATCACAAGATTTTCCATAAAATTTATTAACCTTAATTTTTTTCCACAATAATTTTGTATTTATCTTCTTTAGTTATACGTGAAATAAGCGGGGCTTCTTTTATACTGCATTTGATATAAATATAAGAGGTGTCTTTGGCGTTGTTTGAGATTACATTTTTTTCCTTATTTGCAATTTTTTTAATTTCAACTATCTCAAGATTCCTGATGACTATCTGGCTGCTTACTACTACTATCTTTTCAGAAACCTGTAAAACATCAGAATTGAGATAATAATTTGCACCATTACCGTCTTTGAATCCCTCATCGGTGGCTGAATTGTCATAATAAAATGAATTTGCCAGATCCTTATCCATTTCAGTTGAGACTATTGAAATAGTACTGCCTTTTTTAAGCTCATCAAGTATCGGCTCCGGGTAGCTTACATTTAAAGCCAGCAGGACCTCCCCTTTTTTCAGGCTTTCGGTGATGCTTTGGTTTTGTTTTTTCTCAAAAATATCATTTGTTATCGGGTCATCTTTCTTTCTATCAATCATCACAACTTTTCCGGTTAAATCTGATTTTTTAGTTAAATAATTCTGGGGAAGAGCTGACTTTAAATAAGTCTTTATGCAAATATCGGTGTCACTTATAAAATTTCCTGCACTTAAATCTTTGGCAGCAACTATTATTTCCTGCCTATCCAAATAATTGCTTAAAAAAAGATAAGTCCCGGCTCCGATAATCAGCGCGCCGATGACTGCAAGCCATAAATATTTTTTATAAGAAAAGTTCATTTAAAAATATCCTTAATCATATGTTAATAAATCAAGAACCTTGGTAGTTAAATTTCCAAAGTTTTTTAGAATATCAAAATTGAAGTTGCTAAAATCAGTCCTTCCATTCAAGAAATTATCTTCTTCCAGAAAGACGAGTTCCTTCAAATTAAAAAACTGCCTGAGCTGATTTTTTGTATATGTAAGCCCGTTGCCATTTCGCGTCCTGTTTATTACCAGTATTTTTTCAAGGTCTTCGTAAATAAACCTGTTATTGATACTTATAAGCCTGCCGATGCTGCCCAGCGTGTTATCAGATATCATTATTACAAGATCAGCTATATCAAGAACGCCAAGATACATTTCATTAATAAGGTTTGGTAAGTCAAAAATAATTAGATGGTATTTTCTTTTAGCAATATCAACCAAGCTGTAAATATCCTGGAGATCCATTTTCTTTGCCAGCTCATAAGTAGGAGGAGGTTGAAGCAAATCAAAGTTTTCTGCAATTTTTACTATTGCATTGTCCATGGCGCTCCTGCTGTAGCCTTCTGTAAAAACAATCATATTCGGGGATTTTGGAATGTTTAAATAATATCCTGAATCGCTTCCACCTTCAGAGAAATTCAAGTCAACCAACAGGGTTTTCATCTTCCTGAAAGTATGAGCTAAAAATATTGAAAGGATAGTGCTGCCTACGCCGCCTTTTGCTTTTGTAAAAATAATTATTTTTTGTTTTATGGCCTTTGTGTTTTCATTAATGTTGTTTTCTTCCGCAATATCGTTTTCTTCCTTAATGTTATTTTCCTCTACAATATTAATTTCTTCTGCAAAATAATCTTCGTCCCGGGTTAAAGGTTTTTCAGAATTATCTGGTTCAGTTCTTTCAGCATCTGGTAATACATGATTTGAGCTGGACCTATTGACCCTAACTGAGGGCTTATTTATATTATCCGGGGGTCTGACTATATGAGCCGGGGGTTTACTTATAATGCGGTTTTTTGATTTAAAAAGTCCAGCCAGGCTGTCTTTAATTCCCGATCTTTTCTTCTGGGATTCTTTGCCGGTTTTTATTTCTAATTCTCTTGCCAGCAAGCTCTCGACTTCTGCAGCTTCAAGTGGGTACTTGAGATCTTTCCCTATTATATAGACCTTAGACTTCTTTTTAGCAGCTTTTTTGGTTATTTCTTCAATATTTGAAATCTTCCTGCTTAAAATCAATATGTCTACTTTTTCATATTCCAGAATAAAGCTTACCGCAAATTCACTGCTTAGGTTTATAAAGTTGAAGTCTCTTTTTATCTGAGAAACTGTCTCAAAAGTTTCCCAATCCACATCCGCCACAATGACATTCAATCGACCTTCAAATTCATTTACCAGATTGTTTTTTGCAAAAAGTCTTTCCTTCATAGAGAGAAAATAGATAAAATTTTATAAATATTTAATAAAAATATTAATATATAATATTAATTATAGTTAAGATGTGAAGATAGAATAAAGCATTACGAACTATTTGTCAATAGTTTTAATACGAAAATTTAATATAATTTTTTAGTTAAAAAAACTATTAATAATATCTTTTCATAATTCTTTAAAGTATTTTATTTAAAACTAATTATAGAGTGAGGTAACAGTATGACCGGTGTACTAATATTGCTTTTTTAATGATGCTTATGTATCGGGTTAGATAATTTTTAATGGGAAGGACTGCAATTCATCCAGAATGTTATTTGATTAATTTACCTGTTTTAAGTTTGTAGCTTTTTGCAAACCTGGAAATTTCCTTTAAGTTTTCAAGAGGAGTTGTCAATGGGACGGCACATTCCGGACCAATTATGTCAACGCCGCAATCAATGGCGTATGCAACTTCCCTTCTGACATCTTCAGGTCCCTTAAAAAGCAGTGTAAGCGGATTATTTATATTTCCTATCAATGCAATTCTCCCATTATTTACCCCTGCCGCCTTGCAGGCATCTACCTTGGACTCAAAGTGAAAAGCATCAACCCCGGTCTGGCAAATATACTCAATCCTGTCCAGTGTATCGCCGCAAATATGAAGCATGATTGGAACTTTTATTTCTTTTGCAAGCATAGAATGTATGGGAATTAAAAAATCCCTGTAGGCGCCGGGACCGCACAAATCCATTGTTGCATGATCGGCAACTGTTATGACATCGGCACCGGCATTTATCTGGGCATCGGCAAAAAGCAGTGTGACTTCGCTTAGCTTTCTTAAAATATCCTTGACTTCGGACGGGTTGTCCATGGTTTTTATCAGGAATTTTTCCACACCAAAAAAATGATATCCAAGGGTCCATGGACCAAACACTTTACCGGCAATCGTAACGTCAGGATAACTTTTTTTAAGCATGCTTATGCATTCAAGAACTGCTTTTACAGCGTGGTTTGAGACAAAGTCTTCTTTTATATCAATATCTTCGTAACTTTCCCAAATATTTCCTCTTACCTGCGGCATCATACCGGGCCCGCCCCAATCTACCTTGCAGCCCAGAGCGTAAGATTCTATTACAACAGAAAAAACCGGCATTATCATATCATATTCAAGAATTTCATAATTTGCTCTTGCAAGTTCAAACATTTTCCCGGCATTGTAATGTGCCTCAGGGAAAAATGAGCCTGTCATTTCCATTTGGATAGTAGTAGTAGAGGAAACAGGATTTCCAACACCCGGCCTGGGATTATTTGACTTATCTTTAGAAAGGATATTTAAGATGATCTCTTTGGGAGTCATATTTTAAACCTTTTTTTATATCTTTTGAGCCATTATAATTTTAAACTATTTTTTATAGTTAAAATAATTGCGGCTAACGTTTTTCACAATATTGAAATGTTACCCGCTATTTTAATAGAAAAGCTTGGAAAGCTCATATAGGTCAAGGTCCATAGGCTTCCGTTCTGTCAATGCTTTTTCCAGAGGTACTGCAGTAATTTTTCCATTGTTCATCACTACAAGATTTCCAAATTTACCTTCACGAATGAAATCAACGGCCGTTGCCCCAAGTCTTGTACCAAGCAACCTGTCAAATGCAGTGGGCTTTCCGCCTCTCTGAAGGTGTCCCAGCACTGTCACCCTGCATTCAAACCCGGTCCTTTTTTCCAGCTCATCGGCGATGGTTTTACCAATGCCGCCAAGCTGTACATGGCCAAAATTATCCACTGCATCGCTTGCACAAATGGGCCCCTCGCAATTTGCAGGTTTTGCTCCTTCAGCAACAACAATCATGCTGCTGTTGACTCCTCTTTCTTTTCGGGCTTTTAGCACTTTTACTATTTCATCATAATCAAAATCAACTTCAGGTATAAGAATAACATCTGCACCTCCCGCAATTCCGCCGCATAATGCAAGCCATCCTGCATCCCTGCCCATGACTTCAACAATCATTACCCTGCTGTGAGAAAATGCGGTGGTATGAAGCGCATCAATTGCGTTAGTTACTATTTCAAGTGATGAATCAAAACCAATGGAATAATCGGAATATGCTATATCATTATCAATAGTTTGCGGTATGCCTACTCCTTTTATGCCATATTGCTTGTTGAGCTTAAACATTACTCCGTTTGTATCATCTCCCCCGATGGTGATAATTGCATCAAGAGCAAACCTGGCGATATTTGCCTTTACATTTTCAACTCCATTTTCTATTTTAAAAGGATTGGTTCTGGATGTGCCAATTTTGGTGCCGCCTAATGTAAGTATCCCTGCAACATCTTTTCTTTCAAGTTCGACAGCATTGCCTTTTACCAAGCCTTCCCAGCCATTCCTGATTCCAACCACCGTATATCCATAGTGTTGGGCTCTTACAAAAATTGCTCTTAGCGCTGCGTTGATTGCAGGAGAATCTCCGCCGCCTGTTAATACGCCAATTCTTTTAATCATTCCTAAACTACTCCCTTTCCATATAATAAAATTTAATTATTTTATAGCTGATATTTTACCTGGTTTTTGTATTTTACCTGATTTTATAAAATTTATTACCTAAAAAAATTATTTTCTAAATAATTATAAAATTATTTTAACTTTTTAAGCAATATCTCGTTTACAAGCTTAGGATTAGCTTTTCCTTCTGTTTGAGCCATTACCCGGCCCACCAGAAATCCTATAGCTTTAACTTTGCCGCTCCTGAACTGCTCTACGGTCCCGGGATTTTCGCCTATAACTTTATCAATAACGCTTTCAATCATACCCTCATCACTTATCTGCTCAAGGCCTTTGCCTTCAATTATATTTTGAGGGTCAGCCCCGGTTGTAAACATTTCTTCAAAAACTGATTTTGCAATTTTTGAACTTATTTTACCGCCGTCAATCATCTCCAGCATCCCGGTGAGCTTTTCGGGTGTTATTTTTGAGGCAATTATTGAAATACCTTCTTTGTTTAAAAGCGCGCTAAAATCACCCATCAGCCAGTTGGCCACAGTCTTTGCATTGCCGTAAAGAGCACAGCATTTTTCAAAATATTCTGCCAGATTCCTGTCTGCGACCAGAAACCTGCAGTCATAGCTTGAAATTCCAAATTGGGAGATAAACCTTGCAGTTTTTTCAAAAGGAAGCTCCGGGATTGCAGCCTTTATTTCCTTTACGTTGCTCTCCTCAATATGCATTGGGACAAGATCGGGCTCAGGGAAATACCTGTAATCATGAGCCTCTTCCTTTGAGCGCATAGCTTTTGTTGAATCAGTAATGTGGTCATAGTGCCTGGTTTGCTGAATCACTTTCTTGCCTGATTCCAAAAGTTCAACCTGCCTTGTAACCTCATATTCAAGCCCTTTCTGCAGGAATTTAAAGGAGTTCATGTTTTTAATCTCCGCTTTTGTTCCCAAACCCGCAGTTCCTGCGAGTTTGATTGAAACATTAGCATCACATCGCAGGCTCCCCTCCTCCATGCTGCAGTCGCTAACATCAAGATATAGAAGCAGATTGCGCAAGCTGACCAGGTACTCCTTTGCTTCTGCAGGTGATTTAATATCAGGTTCTGTGACTATCTCAATAAGCGGTGTGCCGGCACGGTTGAAATCAACGATACTGGCTGCAGATTCGCTGATTCTTCCCGAAGTACCCGTATGGATAAGCTTGCCTGTATCTTCCTCAAGATGAACCCTGGTAATTCCAACTCTCCTGATGTAATCGCCCATATCAACATCAAGATAACCCCTGCTGCTGATTGGCAAATCGTACTGGGATATCTGGTAATTCTTCGGCATATCAGGATAAAAATAATTTTTCCTGTGAAATATTGAATAACTGTTGATTGTGCAGTCCAGTGCAAGGGCAATTTTGATTGCATAATCTATAGCCTTTTTATTAATAACGGGAAGTGTTCCGGGGTGCCCAAGACAGACAGGGCATGTGCATGTGTTGGGATCAGCCCCAAAAGAAAGCTTGCAGCCGCAGAACATTTTAGTAGCCGTGGAAAGTTCCACGTGGGTCTCAAGCCCTATGACAGTTTCATATTTTAAATTTGAACCGCTTCCAATGTTTTTTTCCCTATCCATGTTTTAACCGCTGGTTCTATTCATATTTTTCATATTATATTTATTGGGGTATTTACCTGACTTTGGAACACACTATATTTGAGAAGAATTTTAACACAGAAGAAGCATGTCGCCAATATCTTTTCAATTTAAGATGGCCAGATTAAAGCATAAGAAGCAAGTTCTTATGATAACATGAAAAATATGTTATAATTTTAACAATTCCAGTCTTACCTTTAATAATTGAACATTTTAAATTTGACGGGTTGATAAGGGAACTATGAAATGAAGAGCTTTTTTGAAATAAAAGAATTATTAAAAAATCATAAAAAAGAATTTAAGGAAAAATACCAGATAAAAGATATTGGTATATTTGGTTCTTATGCCAAAGGGGCACAAAAGAAGACAAGTGATATTGATATTTTAGTTACATTTGAAAAACCTGTAAGTCTTCTGCATATAATATCTTTTGAGAACTATCTTAGTGATATACTGGGCATTAAGGTTGATGTTGTTCCAAAAAATAATATCCGAAAGGAACTAAAGGATTCCATTTTAAAGGAGACGGTTTCCGTATGAAAAGAAGCGTAGAAATCTATATTGAAGATATTATTAAATATATGGAAAGAGCGGAAAATCATATTAAAAACTTTCAGCTCGATCAATTTCTTAAAGATGATAAAACATGCGATGCAGTTATACGCTGTATTGAAGTTATTGGAGAAGCAACTAAAAATATACCTGAAGAAATAAGAATCAGATATCCTTCTATATCCTGGCGTGATTTGGCAGGAATGCGAGACAAGACCATTCATAGTTATTTTACGGTAGATTTTGAGACCGTTTGGCTTGTTGTAAAAGAAGATATTCCAAGATTAAAACCAATATTAAAAAAAGTTTTAAAGAACTTAAAAGAGACAGGACAAGATCCGTGATAGAGAAAGAAGAATTTGAGGAAGATATTTGTTTGACCAAATTTGCAAAAAAACAAAAGAATTTGATACAGTAGATTAAATTAATATTTAAAATAATTAATTTTGGAGTATTTACTTAACTGGAGCAAACATTATAAATGCATTGGGTATTTGTCAAATCCTATTGCTTTTTCCAGGCTGTAGGCGGCCCTGAAAATATTATCTTCCCTTAAAATATTACCGATTATCTGCAGGCCCATTGGGAGGTTGTCTTTTGAAAGCCCGCTCGGTATTGAAATTGCAGGCAAGCCTGCAAGATTTACCGGAATTGTACAGATATCGGATAAATACATCGTCAGCGGATCTTCAATTTTTTCCCCAATTTTAAAAGCAGTCGTGGGAGACGTTGGCGAAATAAGCACATCATATTTTTCAAAAGCCTTCCTAAAATCTTCAATAATAAGGGTTCTTACACGCTGGGCCTTTTCATAATACGCATCGTAATACCCTGCTGAAAGGCAGTAAGTTCCAATCATTATGCGCCTTTTAACCTCGGGGCCAAACCCTTCCGCCCTGCTCTTTTTATACATTTTGCGCAAAGTTTCGGCCGTCCTGTTCCTGTAGCCATACCTTACCCCGTCAAAACGGGAAAGGTTTGAACTGGCTTCTGCCGGGGCAATTATATAATAAACACTTAAAGCATATCCAAGCGAAGGCAGCGAAGTTTCTTCAATTTCTGCGCCCCTATCCCGGGCAAGTTTTAAAGCCTGGTCAACTGAGTCCTTTATCTCGCTGTCCATTTCCTTAACCATCAGCTCACGGGGCACGCCTATTTTCATATTTTTCATGTCACCGGTAAGGAACCTGGTGTAATCAGGATGAGCCTGGTTTATGGAGGTGGAGTCATTCTCGTCCCATCCACAGATAGCATTCAGGAGTGTTGCACTGTCTTCGACGTCTCTTGTCAGAGGTCCAATCTGGTCAAGTGAGGAAGCAAATGCCACAAGGCCATATCGGGAAACAAGACCGTATGTTGGCTTTAAACCGACTATTCCGCAAAGGGATGCAGGCTGGCGTATTGATCCACCAGTATCAGAGCCCAGGGAACAAATTGCAGTTCCTGAGGCAACACTTACGGCGGGCCCGCCGCTTGAACCTCCGGGAACGCGTGTTGTATCCCAGGGATTTTTAACGCTTCCAAAATATGAATTCTCATTAGAAGAGCCCATGGCAAACTCATCCATATTAGCTTTCCCGGTAAGAACAAAGTGCTGGGCCTTTAATTTTTTAACTACTGTAGCATCATAAATGGGGGTGAAGTTCTCAAGTATTTTTGAAGCACAGGTCGTGGTGATACCTTTGGTGCATATGTTATCTTTGATTGCTATTGGAATTCCGGTAAAGTCTTTAACTTCGCCCCCACGGCTAATATAGCTGTCAACTTGTTTTGCCTGCTCAAGCATTTTTTCCTTTTCAAGCCTGATATAAGCATTTAATTTACCCTGAACCTTGCCAATTGCAGAATTTACGCTGCCGGCGATATCGGCGCTGGATACTTCTTTGCTTTTGAGCATTTTATTTAACTTGTGAGCCGGAAAGAAATTTAAATTTTCTGTCATCAAC